>CAPBNZ010000082.1 GCA_948585895.1 uncultured Clostridia bacterium
AAAGTAACTAAGTAACAGATTTGTGCCTGCTTTCCGGTTCCAACAGATTCGGTTACAATAGGATCAGCGAACAAAAGTAGTTTGCAAATACAAGAATGGAGGAAAACAAAATGAATCAACTTTTTCTAAATAAAACCAATCAAAATAATAGAGGAGATAAAAAATCCTCCCCTAAAAAATCTTTTGATTTTAATTTATGTAAAAAAAATACAATTAATTCTATTAATGATGTCGAACATTTTTTAAATAACTTCCATCATTACTTTAAATATTTTAAATTATATAAAATAATGAAAAAATAATTTTTAATTTTTCCTACTATATATCTCCTTAAACTCTTCATTTTGATTTCCATCAATTAATATTTTAACATGATTTACTTCTGTTAATTCCGTTAAAGTATTTACAATACTATTTATTACATTTAACTTTTCTTTTTCATTTTCTTTTGAATAATTCAAAAATTCAGAAGAAAAATCTAATACAACACAATCTTGCTCTAAATAAATCTTATTTAATCTTGTATTTTCTGGAATTACTTTTTTATTCTTATCATTTTTTGGTCCTTCTATCAATAAATTAATTAATTTTTCATATGGATTACTAATAATTTCTTTTATATCCATTAACCTTGCCTCTGGATTTAATTCATTTGTTTCTTTTGATGGAAAATATAAACTAACAATTGTCTGTCTTACTTGATTATCTGCTATTTCTTCTTGAGGTATATATTCCTCTACTATTGTCTCCTCTTTCTTATTCTTAACATATTTTATTCCAAAATATCCCCCTACTAATATAACAACTAATATAATCAAAAAAATAATTCCAATTTTTTTACCTTTCATCTTAACTTCCTCCTTGTACTTTTATTTACTAAACATATTATTATTTGTTTGTCCATTTTAGAACTATTTCCCTCTTAATGTTTTCAATAAAAAAATACTATACCACATATGATTTAATTCCTTTAACCAAAATTACAAAAGGTAGAAAAGGATTATCTAAGTTAAATTATCTTGACCTATCTTTATGAAAACGAAAAAACCATGATTTTTTCCTCCGTCCCTAAAATTTTCCATTTGACAAAACTCTGTTTTCCGTATACAATTAAGGGGATTACATAGATACATTCTATGTACAGAAAGGAAGTTTTTGTCATGGAGAATATTTTACATGTTGGATTAGATGTTGGTTCAACAACTGTTAAAATTATTGTTATGGATACAAATAAAAATATGATATATAAAGATTATCAAAGGCACTTTTCGGATACAAAGAATACAGTTTGCCATGTGTTGGAAAATTTATTGATTCAATATCCTCTGAATTGTTTTACCTTAGCTCTTACAGGGTCAGGTGCTATGTCAGCTGCTAAGTTTTTAGGGGTTAATTTTATTCAAGAAGTGGTTTCTTGCAAGCGTTCTGTTGAAAAGTATATTCCAAAAACAGATGTAGTAATTGAGCTTGGCGGTGAAGATGCTAAGATTATTTATTTTGACCAATCGATTGAACAACGTATGAATGGTACTTGTGCTGGTGGTACAGGAGCTTTTTTAGATCAGATGGCTTCTTTGTTACATACAGATACAGCAGGCCTAAACGAATTGGCAAAAGGATATTCTACCATTTATCCAATTGCTTCTCGTTGTGGTGTTTTTGCGAAAACCGATATTCAACCTTTAATTAATGAAGGAGCTGCTAAGGAAGATATTGCTGCTTCCATTTTTCAAGCAGTTGTTAATCAAACCATTAGTGGTCTTGCTTGTGGTAGACCAATTCGTGGAAATGTTGCTTTTTTAGGCGGTCCTTTAAATTATTTATCAGAATTAAGAACTCGTTTTATTGAAACACTTCATTTAAAAGATGACGAAATTATCGTGCCAGAAGAAGCTCATTTATTAGTAGCAAAAGGTGCTGCCTTAGATTCGATTCATTCTGATACAATTACCCCAAATGAGTTGCACCAAAAGATTGAAAACCTAAAAAATTCACAGGATAATACAACTTATCCTTTAGACCCTTTATTTAAAAATAAAGAAGAGTATCGTGCCTTTCAAGAAAGACACAATAAAGCAACTGTTGCTAAAGCTTCTTTTGAAGATTATGAAGGAGATTGCTATCTTGGAATAGATGCTGGTTCTACTACTACTAAATTAGTTTTAATTGATAAAGATGGAAAATTGCTATATTCTCTTTATGGAAGTAATGAAGGAAATCCATTAAAAAGTGTTATCAATATGCTAAAAAAATTATATGAAGTATTACCTAAAAAGGCTATTTTAAGGTATAGCGGTGTTACTGGTTATGGAGAAAAGCTTATTCAAACTGCTTTAAATGTAGATTTAAACGAAATTGAAACCATCGCTCATTATACTGCTGCTAAAACATTTGAACCAAATGTAACCTCTATTGTTGATATTGGTGGACAAGATATGAAATACATTCGTATGAAAGATGGTTCAATTGATAATATTCTGCTAAATGAAGCTTGTTCTTCTGGTTGTGGTTCTTTTATTGAAACATTTGCTAAAAGTTTAAACTTAGAAATTACAGATTTTGTAAAAGAAGCCGTTACAGCTAAAAGACCTGTTGATTTGGGTTCTAGATGTACAGTATTTATGAATTCTAAAATTAAACAGGCACAAAAAGAAGGGTACTCTGTTGGTGATATTTCTAGTGGATTATCTTATTCTGTTATAAAAAATGCCATTCAAAAAGTTATGAAAGTAAGAGATGTAGAAACATTAGGAAAACATATCGTTGTACAAGGTGGTACTTTCTATAATGATGCGGTTTTACGTGCCTTTGAATTAATTGTTGGTAAAAATGTTGTTAGACCAGATATTTCTGGATTAATGGGAGCCTATGGAATGGCACTTCTATCAAAAGAACAATTTGAATCCAACCTAGATATGGAATATGAATCAACTATATTAAAAACAGAAGAATTAGATAAATTAGAAATTAAAATAACACACACACGTTGTAATAATTGCGAAAACCACTGTAAATTGACGATTAATAAATTTAGTAATGGACAAATTCATGTATCTGGTAATCGTTGTGAAAAAGGTGCTGGAATTGTTACCAAAGCTAAAAAATTGCCAAATTTAATTCAATATAAGCAAGAAAGACTTTTTGATTACAAACCACTAGAAGAACAATTTGCTACCAGAGGAACCATTGGTATCCCAAGAGTCTTAAATATGTATGAAGATTATCCGTTTTGGTTTACCTTTTTAACCAGTTTAGGTTTTCGTGTGGTACTTTCTGAAAAAAGTACACGTAAAACTTATGAAAAAGGAATGGAATCTATGCCATCTGAATCTGTTTGCTATCCAGCAAAACTTTCACATGGTCATATTGAAAGCTTATTAGAACAAGGTATCAAAACTATTTTTTACCCTTGTATTCCTTATTCTAGAAAAGAATATGAAAAAGCAGATAATCATTACAATTGCCCCATTGTTATTTCTTACTCAGAAGTATTAAAAAACAATGTAGAAGGATTGAAAAAAGAAGATATTAAATTCTTAAATCCATTTTTGCCATTTGAAAAGAAAAACTTGGTAAAGAAAATCATGGAATTAGAAGAATTTAAAGAATATCAATTTACAAAATCTGAACTACTAGAAGCTGCTCAAAAGGCAGAAGACGAATATCAAAAATGTAAGAAGGAAATTCGTGATATGGGAACGAAAACAGTTAGATACCTAGAAGAAAATCATTTAAAAGGTATTGTTTTAGCTGGTCGTCCTTATCATGTCGACCCTGAAATTAATCATGGAATTGATACTTTAATTACTTCTTTAGGTCTTAGTGTCCTAACAGAAGATAGTATTTCTGATAAAACAGAAGCCAAACGACCAATTCGTGTAGTTGATCAATGGGTATATCATGCAAGACTATATGCTGCAGCTGATTTTGTTGGAAAACATGATTGCTTAGAATTAATCCAATTAAATTCTTTTGGCTGTGGAGTCGATGCGGTAACAACTGATCAAGTAGAGGAAATTTTAACAAGCTTTAACAAAATGTACACATTAATAAAAATTGACGAAGTTAATAACTTAGGTGCTGTTAGAATTCGTATTCGTTCCTTACTTGCCAGTATGAAAAAACGTGAGCAAGAGAAAAAACAAGAAATTCACCATAATGGTAATTATGGTATTAAGAAAAAAATCTTTACCAAAGAAATGCGTAAAGACTATACTATTTTGATACCACAAATGGCTCCCATTCACTTTGAACTATTAGAATCAGCGGTACGTGCTTCTGGATACCATGTCGAGCTTTTAAGAGAATGTACACAAAAAACGGTAGAAACAGGATTAAAATATGTTAATAACGATGCTTGTTATCCATCTATTTTAGTAACAGGACAGATGATAGAAGCTCTCCAATCTGGAAAATACGACTTAAATAAAACGGCTTTAATTATGTCTCAAACAGGTGGCGGATGTAGAGCTACTAATTATATTGGATTTATCCGTAAGGCATTAAAAGATGCTGGATTTGAACATATTCCTGTTATCTCCTTTAACATTGTTGGTATGGAAAAAATGCCTGGCTTTAAACTAACCATTCCATTAGCAGAAAGATTATTAAAAATGGTTGTTTATGCAGATTTATTACAAAAAATGTTAACAAAAAATAGAGCTTATGAAGTACACAAAGGAGAAACACAAAGGCTATTTGATACCTGGATGGAAAAATGTAAAAAATTACTAGAAAAATCTACTAATAAAGAATTTAAACAAAGTATTTATGATATTGTAAATGACTTTGAGAAAATTGAACTAGATACCTCAACTCAAAAACCTCGTGTTGGTATCGTTGGTGAGGTTTTAATTAAATATCATCCTTTTGGAAACAACTATGTAGCCGACCTTTTGGAAAAAGAAGGAGCAGAGGTTATCTTACCAGACTTTATGGGATTTGCCAAATTTATGTGTACACATAAAATTACCTTTAACAACTTACTAAATATCAATAAAAAATCTGCTAAATTAATGAAAGCAGCTATCAAATTAATTGATATCTTGGAAAAAGATGTTAAAATCGCTTTAGCCAATTCCCAAAAAGGCTATTTACCACCATGTGATATCTGGCACTTAGAAGAAAAAGTAAAAGATGTTTTATCTATTGGAAATCAAACAGGAGAAGGCTGGTTTCTAACAGCTGAAATGATTGAATACATTGAAAATGATATACCAAACATTGTATGTGTACAACCATTTGCTTGTCTACCAAACCATGTCGTTGGAAAAGGAGTAATCAAAACTATTCGTGAAAAATATCCAGATGCTAATATCTCTCCTGTTGATTATGATCCTGGTGCTAGTGAAGCTAACCAAGCAAACCGAATTAAATTATTAATGACAGTTGCTAAAGACAATTTAGAAGCAAAACAAAAAAGAAAACAAGCTTTAGATAAAGAAAATAATGATTTTAGGGACGGAGGAAAAAATCATCGGAACACAAAAAGCTGAAATATCGGAAAGCCATTAGCCATATTTATAAACTAGAAAGATATAAAAAATAATTTTTTGTGTATTTAATCTTAAAGTTAAAAATTTAATTATGTGAATAGAGCCTGAAAAAGGCTCTATTTACACAAATAGACTTTTTATGAAAACTTGACTTATTGAAAATTTGTTATGCGTTTTATTCATTCTTACCTTCTACAACATAAATTCTTTCATTCTAATTTTGATAGTTGCACCATGCAAACTGTAAAAATAATATAAGATATACTTCTTAATTACATTTGTAAAATTTTATGGCTATATTTTTTAGTTTCCTTGTATCCTAATTCATACAATTCATCAATTTTATTCATATCTAATAAACCTACTTTATCACTTTTTATTTTTAAAATATAATCTGCTCCATCCATTTCATAATTTGAAAGTTCTCGGCATAGTAAATTAATAGAACGCCCTGCCACTTCTACTAAATTTTTATCACAATTATTGCTTATCTTATCATCAAACATAATACTTATTACTTTTTCCGCCCCTAAAGCTTTTACTTCTTTCCAAGGTACATTTTCGCGAATTCCTCCATCTATTAATTTTTTATTTTGATATGTACATGGAGAAAAAACAACTGGATAACTACAACTGGCTCTTACTGCCTTTCCAATTTCAATATCATTTACATATTCGATGTTATCTGAAAAAGATTTTCTTACGTGACAAGAAGTAAAACATATAACATTTCCCTTACATAGTTCAACACTTGGTATAATTAAAGATTTTTTTATATCAGAAATATCATGAATTCCTTTCATTTTTCCTATTTGATTGACTAATTTTTCAATTTGTTTTCCATTGTTTAATCCATCAATCACAATACGCCCTGTAAAAATCAGCCCAAATATTAACTTAAAAATATTTTTCATATCAACATATTTTATTTTTTTACAGTATTTTTTAAAAATTTTATACATTTCATCTGCTTGAAATCCCATAGCATACAAGCAAGCAACAATACTTCCGAGAAGACGTTCCCCCAACATAATCAAACTCTATATTGGCTTCTTCTAATGCTTTTATAGCTCCAATATGAGCTGCCCCTTTTACACCTCCACCAGCTAAACACAATCCCATTTTACTTTTCATCTTTATACTTCTCTCCTTAACTATTATTTTTTATAAGATTTATCTAAGATATATCATTATTACTTCTGAATAAACCATACTACAAGATATGATTATTAGCTTTTAAGTATAAATCATTAACTACATGATTACTTATCTATCACAATTTTATGAAAAATTTCATTGAAAC
>CAPBNZ010000083.1:0-2451 GCA_948585895.1 uncultured Clostridia bacterium
TTAATTTCAGGATTTCTATATGCAACTAATCCATATATACCAATCATTCTTTGTATGACAGCAAATTTATTTGCATTAATAATTGCAACAAATTTTATTATAATGTGATAAAATAATAAAAAGCAGGAGGTTATATGAATAAGGGATTAATTGAGAAGTTAAGAGATAAAATAATAGAATATCAGGGACAAGATGTATTTGTTAAGTTAGAAAATTCAATACAATTTTATACAACAATATGTAATGCACAAATAATCATCAGCGACCAAAAATTAGTCATTTCAGACCAAAAGAAACAGGATTTTATAGTTGAATTGTTTTATATAGAAGATGTTAAAATTGAGGGAAATTCAATATATTTAGGACTTTCAAATGATTTAAACATCACACTAGATTATTGATAAATAAAAAATAGAACTAATTTACTACATATACAGTAAGTTAGTTCTATTAGTTTATAAGTGTTTCAATACAACCCTCTAGCATTTCGTCAGCAGAAACATCAAACACATCACAGAATACAGCTAGTTCATATTCTTTAATTATCCTGTCCCCTCTTTCTATCCTTTGAAGTGAATTTTTATTTAAGTCTATTCCATAAAGTTGTAATTTTTTAGATAATTCTTCTTGTGTCATTTTGTTTTGCTTTCTATATTCTTTTATTCTATTTCCTATAGCATTTAATTTTCCATTATACTTTATTGTATTCTTCATATTATATATATTTCCCCACTTTTTATATTTTTATGAATTGATTTTACAGTAAAAATATGCTATCATAACAACATAGATGTTGTTTTTAGAAAATATATGAAAGAAGTGGGGAAATGGAGAAACAAGTCGCAATTAACATACTTGAAGATGTTATGCAATCATTAATTGGAGATAATGCTAAACGTAAAGGATTATCTACAGTAAATCAATATATTAAGGGGTTAGAAATATCAACAAATGAAAAGATACAAACACTTATACATAAGCAAACAGAATATCATCAGAAGTATGGGGAAAATCACAAAAGAACTCTAAAATTAAATAAAAAAATAGATGAAGAATTAAGGAAAATATATAACGGATAATATCATTCTACATCTTCATCATCAACTATTGTAAGCAATTCATCAAAAGAACAATTTAATGCTTTACAAAATCCCTCTAGGTACTTATAACTTATACACTTTTTCTTTTTACCTTTGATAGCTTTGTTTAGGTTATAAAGTGATATATCTAACTCATCACATAGCCACGATTTTGTTTTATTTTGTTGTTTTAGGAGTTTTTCTACATTAATTATTATCATATTATCGCCTCTTTTACTTGATATAGGTATATTTTACAACATAGCTTTTCTAGGTGGTAGCACTTGCAAGTGTTGTTAAAAAATGATAAAATGTAGAAAATTGCAGATAAAGGAAGTTTAATAATGGAAAATGTAATAATGCTAGATATACTAAAGAGGATTAAGATGTTTTTGTTAGATGATTCAGTAGATTTAGCAAGAGAACTGGCACAATTAGAGTTGGATAACTTAAAAGGGATTACACAAGAAAGATGTAAAAATAAAAAATATAACTTCTACGATTGGTATTGTGTATATTGCAGTAATTTGAATTGTGAAAGTAATAAGAATAAATAGTTATTCAGGTTTTAAAAATTTAAAAGATAAAAATTGTAAAGTTTGGGGGTGTTGAAAGTGAAAACAATTAGATGTTCAGAGTGTAAAAAAGAATATGGTTATAATTTGGAATCTTGTCCTAACTGTGGTTACAAAAATAAAATAAAACAGATTATAAATATAATTCTATATGGTATTAGTACGCTACTACTAATTACATCTATTTTAAGTATGTTAAGGTATCACTATGAAAATGAAATAGTAAAAGATATAAGTAAGTATTTTGATTATGGGAATATGTCAGAAGTAATCCCTCAAGCACTAGAAGTTAGTAGAACAGAAAAATATATTGAACAATATGGTTCAAAAGAATTTGGAATAAAAGCATATAATTTTAACAATTTTAGAATTTGGAGTATGTCATTTTGTATATTGATTATATGGCTTGGAATATATCTACAACACAAAAATATTAAGTTTGGCAAATGGATTAAATATATAGCAATAGCAGTATTTATAATATGTCAGTTACTTCCACTAATATATACCATATACCTAACTCAAATAAGAATATAAGTATAAAAGGAGCGATAAAATGGCAATAATCAAATGTCAAAATTGTGGAAATAATGTATCAAATAAAGCAAAACAATGTCCTCATTGTAATTCAATTATAAATGACACAAATGTAATAGAAAATATAATAAATGATGTTAAAGTAAGAACGGAAACATCAAATAATACAAATACTAAAAGAAAATATAATAAAGTGGCTAATAAATTTAATATAGTTGTATGGATTATTAAGTTTTTAGGTTATGTTGGAGGAATTATAA
>CAPBNZ010000083.1:2485-3084 GCA_948585895.1 uncultured Clostridia bacterium
GGGTGGACTGGATTCGTTGTATGTATCATAACTTGTATATTAACTTGGTTTTCTACTTTACTATTTGAGGCAGTTGCAGAGGGATTACAGTTGCTAGAAGATATAAAAAATAAGTAATGAAAAATTAAAAAATAAAAATTATGAATTTTTGAGGAGGGGGAAATTGTGAAAGAATTTTTAAAAAGTCCAAAGAAAACGGCTATTTTAGGGTTAATAGGTAGTGTGATAATGTTAATTACTACATTTTTATCACTTACAACAAACCTTATATTAAATAGTTATAATCTATATATCATTGGTTTAACACTCTATTTCATTATAATTTTAATGAGAATGTATAAACAAAAAGGAAATATACAAGTAGCAAATACTTTATTATTAATAACATATATTATCAGCTTTGTTGGTTCAATGTTAGTTGATATTGCAGAGGGAAATTTTATTTTTATAGATATTTTATATTTTGGAATTATAATTTTATATTTATGTAATATTCTGTTTGGAAAATTAAAAATTATAAACAATAAAGTATTTGCTGTATTTTTAATAGGATTTTCAGTTTATCAGTTAATTAGATTTGGAACATATTTTTTAGATGA
>CAPBNZ010000083.1:3111-6788 GCA_948585895.1 uncultured Clostridia bacterium
ATATTCTATTAAATATTTAGGAAATATGGCAATAGTACCATATTTCTATAATTATTATGAGTTATTAAAGGAGGAAAATAAAAATGGCAAATAAAGAAGAATTAGAGGCAATGGGAATAAAACAAGCAAATAATCAAAACAGATACAATAATACTAAAAATAGTAATGGAAATAATCAAATAGCAACAGTATTAAAAGCATTTTCTATTATCACTATGATTATATCAGTTGTTACATTTTTAATTCTTATGGAAGATAATTTTTATACAGGTTTAATTATAGTTGTTTCAGGTATTATCGGAGGAATTTTCATATTAGGATTTGCAGAGATTATACAAAAACTACAGAATATTGAAGATATTATGATGAAAAAATAAAAAGGAGATTATAATATAAGGAGCTGTGAGAAATGGTAAAACAAAGATGTAGAGAATGTTGTAGAGATATTTCAGAAGAAGAATACAACAAGAATAAAGGATATTGTAACAATTGTTATGCAGAAAAAGAAAATTGCTGTATGATTTGTGGTAATCCTATACGTGAGTATGAACATAACTACGGAGGGATATGTCAAAATTGTTTTGAAGAAAATTCGACAATAAGAGAAAAAATAGAAGATGTAGATGTGATTATTTGTGAGAATTGTTACGAAGAAAACGAATCAAATAGAACTAATTGTAAGAACTGTGGAACTAGGCTTTTTAAAGTTAGCAACGAAAATGTAGAAGATAAAATACAAGAAAGCAATTCAGAAGATACACTATGTGTTGATAATACTGAAGATACAATTGATACTATATACAATGTAAAAACAATAGTAGCAATTATCGGTGTAATCGGTTTTATAGGCTCACTTCTTCTATTTACTAATGTTGAACTTATTGGACTAGGTGTATTAGGTTTGATAGTAACAACAGTTGTAATGGGAATAACATCATCACAATTAAAAAAGAAAAATAAAGAAACCTATTTTTACAGATATAAAGAATTTATTAAACAAAATAAGTTGGTAAATTGTGAAAGTGTATCATATAGAAATATTGTCGGAATTGATATAGATGTAAAAAATAAATTATTAGGTACATATAGTTATTACGAAAGTGAGTCAAATATTTTGAAATTTGAAGAAATACTTGATTTTGAAATATTTGAGAATGGAAATAGTGTTATTTCTAGTAGGTCAGGAAGTGCTGTTGTAGGTGGTTTATTATTTGGAGGATTAGGAGCAGTTGCAGGAGCAAGTGGCTCACGAACAATCAATGATTATTGCAGTACATTAAAATTGAATATATACACAAATAAAGTACAGAATAGTGTCATTACACTAGATTTTTTAGACAGTAGCACTTCAAAAAATGATTTTGAATACGAAGAATTAAAAGACATTATGAATAAGATAATTGGATTTTTGAAAATTGCTAGAGAAGATACTAGACAAAAAGAGAGAAAAGAAGACAAAAACGTTATTATAGAGAATGTTGAAGAATTAAAGTCAAACAATAGTAAACTAAGTAGTTTAAAAGAACTAGCAGAACTAAAAGAACAAGGAATAATCACAGAAAAAGAATTTGAAGAAAGTAAAAGAAAAATATTATCAAAAATATAGGAGGTGGAAAATTATGTTAATAATATTAGCAATAGTTTTTGTAGTAATTATAGCAGGTATAGTTGTATATTTTGCAAATACAAAAGGAAAAGAGCCTAAAAAAGAACAAAAATATAATGGAAGATAAGCTGTAAAAAGAAGATTTTAACTAAGATTTAATGTAAGAGGGAATTGTTCCCTCTTTTTATTTTTAACCATTTCATAGTAAGCCCATATAACGATTTTAATTTTTAAGACATATACTTTTATATCTTAATCACAAACTTTTGTTCAAAGGTAACCTCGAGCGTGTGAGAACTATATATAAAGTGGTTATCATCTATCAATAAAATCAATCTTTTAATAATATATATAGTTTATATTGGATTCAAAATTTATCTCATAAATAGTCGCTACGCACTCGTCAATACCTCTATTATGTAATTTTAAGAGTTAGACATATAAGATGTTATCTTCAAAATTAAAATGGCTTAAATTTGATGATATATCAAAATCAAATTTTATCACGGAGATATAGACAAATAAATAATGAGAAATCATCTCATCTCCTATAATAAATATATATAGAACTTGTGTTACTTTCTCATTCGATTCAAAATCCATTTTAAAGAGATTTATATTATAGATGTATAATTTGTTATGTTTGTGTTTCTGTGAATTATGGGACTATGTGTAGGAATTTTTAGACACATATAAAAGTCCTTAACGAATAATACATTTTATGATACAATGTAAATTAGAAAAGAGGTAGATTGATATGTTTTTAAATTCAATTAGTTCTTGTAGAAATGATAAATGCAGTAAAAAGGATTCTTGTTTAAGATATACTACTCAAAATGATAATATAAGAAGTGAAACATACTTGGTATTAACCGAAGAAGAATGTGAGAAAAGTAAAAGTTATATAAACAAAGATGAATATTATAAAAAGATGATATTAAATGCTATAAATGAAATTCCAAAAGATGATTTAGATAAAAAGTATTTGTTAGAACTTTGTTATTCGTTATTAGAAGTATCAAAGAAATATGAGTTAAATGCTGAACTGAAAGATAAGATTAAATCAATAGAAAATAAATAAAAATAGTTTCTGTAATTTTCTGCAATTTGAAAAAAGTAGTTTCTGCAAATATTAACGATTTTTTCTGCAAGAGTAAAAAAATTTAGAGATACCTACACAAACTTTAAAGAAAAAATTAATCTAGTATATGATTGAAAAACGTTTATATATCAATTATTTATGAACTTTTTATAAAAAGCTGTTCTTTATTGTATTTCTAGGTGTTCAGAGAAGAGTCAAACTGGTCTATTTGTAAAGAAAAATCCTTGTAACTCAACAGCTACAAGGATTTTAACTATTATTTTTTAATGGTCGAGGCGACAGGAATCGAACCTGCGACCTCATGGTCCCAAACCACGCGCGCTACCAACTGCGCTACGCCTCGACGTTTAACTTTATTATTAAATGCTTATATATAATAGCACAAATCAAATGTATTTGCAACATTTTTTATAAATTTTTTTAGTTTTTTTTAATTTTACTTGAAAAATTTATTCTTACAGGTTATAATGGAAAAGTATATACTAGTAATTAGTTAATAGGATTTTTAGTTGCAAGATATACTTACTAAAGTTTATAAAGATTTTTATCTGAGAACTTTTAGAAATTAGTCAAAAACTTTCTCTTATATGATAAGTGTATATGTACCTATAGTTTATCTGATAGAATGGTAGGCTACGAAACGCACACCCATAGTTTTATAAATATTGATATTTAGGGATTTCAAGAACTTAAGTCAAAAGTTTTCCCCTGAAATTCCCCTCAATATAAATTTCATACCAAAGTATATTTTTTATATGTACCCGTAGTTTAGCTGGATAGAATGGCAGGCTACGAACTTGCAGATCGGGGGTTCGAATCCCTCCGGGTACACCAAAACGTTCCAAAAACCAAAATGTATTTCTTTGTAGGAGGCTTTGCAGTAAGCCTACCACTGAAATTGGACAAAATAAAAACTCACTGATTTTGCAAGTGAGTTTTTTGCATTTACTTGATTATTAAGTTTCTCAA
>CAPBNZ010000084.1:0-4136 GCA_948585895.1 uncultured Clostridia bacterium
TGGAGCAGTAAAAATGAATGCAGGAGCATATGGAAGAGAAATGAAAGATATAGTAACTGTAATGAAATTTACCATAAAAGATATGGTAAAGAGAAAATCATATATCATATCAACATTAATAATTTTAATACTAATCATCATTGGATTTAACATTCCTAATATTTTAAAAGCAATAAAAGGAGAAGATAGTGAAGATAAGCTTTTAATAGTGGATAATGAAAATATTTTTGAAGGTAATTTAGAATTATTAAAACAAGCAGATATGGGATATGAAATAGAAATAAAGAGTGCATCTTTTGATGAAATAAAAGAGAAAATAGAAAAAGAAGAGATAGAATCAGCAATTCTAATAGAGAAACAAGACAACAACATTAAGATAAGATATATAGTAGAAAATACAACTATGGTAAAAACAGTACCAGAAACTCTAGTTAATAGTATTAACACATTATATGCTAATATACAAATTAATAAGCTAGGATTAACACAAGAACAATTACAAGCAATTACACCTAATTTTGAATTTAGTTTAGAACAGACAGAGGAAGAAACAGCAAGCGGAAATATATTTGTTATGATGTTAATGTCAATTGTATTATTTTATGCAATTTATTTCTGTGCTTATCAGGTATCTAGTTCAATAACAACAGAAAAAACCTCTAAAATAATGGAAACATTAGTAACCTCTACAACGCCAAGGACAATTGTATTAGGAAAGACAATTGGGATTGGTTTAGTTGGCTTAGCTCAAATGATATTAATAGTAGGAACAGCATTTGTCAGCAGTAAAGTATTTTTAGAAGCAGAGTTGTTAAATTCAGTATTGGATATATCTAATATTACCCTATATTTAGGTGGCATTACAATGGTATATTTTATATTAGGATATTTTACTTTCGCTTTATTATATGCTTTGACAGGTTCGACAGTGAGTAAACCAGAAGATATACAGTCAGCGAATTCACCAGTTGCTATATTAGCAGTGATAGGATTTTACTTATCTTATTTTACGATGATGAATCCAACTAGTGAATTAAATCTATTTGCAGCAATGTTTCCAATATCATCACCATTTTGTATGCCTTTTAGAATTATGATGGGATTATCAAGTGGAACAGAAGTTATGATATCGATTGCCATTTTGATAGTAACAATTCTAGTAATTGCAAAAGTAGCAATAAAAATATATTCTAGTGCAATATTAAATTATGGTACTAAAATGAGTTTTAAAGATATTATAAATATGTATAAAGATAAGCAAAACTAATCATTATAAGTCGAGAGCTTAAAATAAGTTCTTGTATGCGAATAAAAAATCAAGAAGAGAGTGTTCTATATTTGATAATATAAGACACTTTTTTTGTTGTATAGGAAAAATCCAAGATTTTACCTGTACAACAAAATATAATTCCATATAGAATCATAGAAAAAAATTAGGTTTTATACTTGCAAAAATGTATTAATATGTTATAATATGTTTGTCAAAATAAGCAATATATTGTTTATTTTAACAAAATTTAGTCAAAATAGTAAATTAAAAATTAAGGAGGTTCAGATATGTTAACCGCAATAGTAGGAATAAATTGGGGAGATGAAGGAAAGGGAAGAATGGTAGATTTACTTTCGGAAGAATATGACATTATTGTACGTTATCAAGGAGGTAATAATGCAGGACATACAGTTGTTAATGAGAAAGGAAAGTTTATTTTAAATTTATTACCTTCTGGAATTCTTCGTGAGGCTACAGTGAATGTAATGGGAAATGGAATGGTAATAGATATTGAACATTTAGCTAATGAAATAGAAAGACTAAAAGAAAAAGGAATTGTAATTTCTTCAAAGAATTTGAAAATAAGTGATAAAGCCATAATATGTTTACCATATCATAGACAACAAGATGTATTAGAAGAAGAGAGATTAGCAGATAAAAAATTTGGTTCAACTAAAAGGGGAATAGCACCAGTTTATTCTGACAAATATTCTAAAAAGGGAATTCGTATAGGAGATTTACTAGATTACAATATACTAAGTGAAAAATTAAAAGGTATTATTGAATGGAAGAATCTTACAATAGAAAAAGGATATGGAGCAGAACCAATAATGTTTGAAGAAACGTTAGATTGGTTAGAAAAGTATGGGAATATAGTTAGACCTTATATTACAGATGTAAGTAAATATTTAGATGACAGTAAAAAAGAAGGTAAGAAAATAATGTTTGAGGCTCAATTAGGAGCACTTAGAGATATTGATTTTGGAATTTATCCTTATACTTCTTCATCCCAAACGATTTCATCTTATGCAACTTGTGGAGCAGGAATTCCTGGAACAAAACTTGATTGTGTTATCGGAATTATGAAAGCATATTCAACATGTGTTGGAGAAGGACCTTTTACAGTAGAAATGTTTGGAGATGAGGCAGAAGAGTTAAGGAAAGCAGGAGCAGAATATGGAGCAGCAACAGGAAGACCACGTAGAGTTGGAGCTTTTGATATTCCAGCATCTAGATATGGAATAAAAGTTCAAGGAGCAGATGAAATTGCTTTAACAAAATTAGATGTACTTTCCTATATGGATAAAATACCTGTATGTGTGGCTTATGAAATAGATGGAAAGGAAACATTGGATTTTCCTACAGGAAATGAACTTAATAAAGCAAAACCTGTTATTAAATATCTACCAGGCTTTAAACAGGATATTTCAAAAATAAGAAAATTTGAAGATTTGCCAAAAGAAGCAAAAGAATATATTAAATATATAGAAGAAGCGACAGAAGCACCAATAAAATATATTTCTGTAGGTCCTGAACGTGATGCTTATATAGAAGTAAATTAAAATATTTTGTATATAGAAAATAAAAAAATCTTAGTAACGAATAATAGACTTTTCTCATATGATATAAAAAATGAGAGGAGTTTATTTTTATGGATTATGAATTAATGATGAATGGAAATGTAAAAATAGGACAAAAAGCACCTGATTTTGAAGCTACTACAACTTTTGGAAAGATAAAATTACAAGATTATAAAGGAAAATGGTTAGTATTATTTTCACATCCAGGAGATTTTACCCCCGTTTAGTCTTACAATTTGGGGAAGATTGAAAAAATATGAAAATGCTTGATATTGCCTATTGTTTTTTATATCGATAAGTTAATCAAATTTTATAATTTAATGGCATAAAATCGATCGTCGAGCGATTGATTGGAAAGAAAATGAATATTGAAAGAATTTAAAGGAGTATGGATACCTTATGAAATAATAACAGACATAAAATTAAATGATAAAGAAAAAATAGTTTATTCTATGATTTTATATTTAAGCAAAGAAAAAGAATGTATCATGTCAAATTTATATATAAGTGAATTATTAAATATTACAAAAATACAATCTTCAAGAATTATTAATTCACTTAAGAAAAAAGGATATATAAAAGTAGAAATGACTTATAAAGAAAATTCAAAAGAAATAGCTTTAAGAAAGATTACACCTATATACAAAAATGTTAATACCTATAAACAAGTTGATACGAAACCTATTAACAGAAATGTTAAAGAGATAAAAAGTAATCATAAAAATAGATATAAAAGTGACAGAGATTATAGTAATTTTGATTGGTCAAGTTTATATGCGAATAATTTTTAAGAATTACCTTGACATTAATTTCTAGTAGAGTTAACATCACACATCAATAGGAGGTGATGTTAAGTGGAAAAAGAAAAAATCAATATGCTAGAAACAATATTTGAAGCAAGAGAAGAAGGATTAGAAACTCATGAATATATTATGACTACAACATCAGTTAATTATCAAGAAATGATAGAAAAATATACTATGCCATTTAATTTATTATGGGCATTACTAGTAACAGGAGTCAGGATAAAGCAAATAAAGTTAAAAAGTCTGATTCTCTAAAGAAAGAATTAGAAAAATTTCCATATAATCTCAATTGGTTAAAAGATAGTATTGAAAAATTGATAAAAGATTATGTGGAAACGATTGATTTTGAAAGTTATTATTTTCATAAGAAATATTATTTTGAAGGACTAAAAGATGGAATAAAATTAAAAGAGGAATTGAAATAAGAGAGAAAACCAATATAGATTTATCAATTTATATTGTTTTTTTTTGATAGAAAAC
>CAPBNZ010000084.1:4149-6628 GCA_948585895.1 uncultured Clostridia bacterium
AAAACGAGACGTCTATATGACTTCTTAGAAAATAAATAGCACCCTGCTAAAAGTTACACTTTTAGGCAGTTGTGTGGGTTCGAGATGTCGCCCTGATCCTGCAAAATTACTTTAAGGTAATTTTGCAATTAAAAAGTAAAAGTAAAAATAGTTAAGAACTAATACTAGAAGTATATATCAAATAGTGAAGTTATGATATAAAAAAATATATGGTTAAGTAAAAGTGAGATAAAAATATTGACAAAATATTCCAAATGTGTTATTATGTAACCGTAATACATCTTTATGTATTATTTAGAGTAGTAAATATTGCTCTAAGCAACCCGTTGGAATTTTATGGAAAGGAGAATGCACTATGACCAAAATGGCACGGACAAATTACTGGAATCCCAGTGTAAGTTACATTGGGAAAAACTCTGCTCAGAACTTTATGATGTCTGCAAAGGCTAAATTAGTTGGAGCTGGAGTTAAAGTAGTTGCTGCAGATTGCTCTTGTAACTGCTCAAGTGGTTGCTCATCATGCAGTAGTTCCTGTGGATCTTGCACATCTTGCAGTACATCTTGTAGTTAATACAGATGAACTAATAATGTGTATTGTCGACAGCACACATTAGTTTCAACAAAGCAGAGGCATCTCTTTTTGAGGTGTCTCTTGTACTAAAAGGAGGATTTATAATGGCAGAAAGAACAAAATTCAGTATGCAATGGCACATTACTGACAGATGTGATCAACGGTGTAAACATTGCTACATCTATGAAGGCAAAGACAAAAAATGTAGTCTTGAACTCGATTTAAACACATTGAAAGTAATTTTGGAAGATTTTATTCAAAGTTGTGACAGACTGAACAGAGATCCTTTCCTTGTAATTACAGGAGGAGATCCTTTACTTTACAAAAAAATATGGGATTTTCTGGAGATACTCAAAGAACATAAAGTTCATTTCGGACTTTTAGGTAATCCGTTCTACTTGGATTATGATGTTGTGAAGCGGTTGGAAAATTTAGGCTGTATAAACTTCCAAATGTCATTGGACGGTTTGCGAGAAACTCACGATTTTATACGTAAGACTGGTTCTTTTGATGCTACTTTAGATGCTTTAAAGTATTTTGAGAGTAGCAAAATAAAAACCGCTATCATGACAACAGTTTCAAAGACAAATATTGCAGAAATTCCTGAATTAGTGGACATTGTAGTAAAACACAAAGTTAGCAATTTTGGTTTTGCACGATATTGCCCTAACCCTGAAGATTTCGATTTGATGGTTGAACCCGAAGAATACAGAAATTTTCTGGATAAGATGTGGGAAAAGTATATGCAAAATCAGGAATGTGACACAAGGTTTGCCTTGAAAGACCATCTTTGGAAATTGTATCTGTATGAAAAAGGGTTATTTAATCCAAATGAGATTGACAATCCAAATGACCTAATTCTTGATGGATGTCATTGTGGAATTACCCACATAACAACTTTGGCAGATGGAACAGTTTATGCTTGTAGAAGAAGTGAAACACCTGTAGGAAAAGTTCCAGAGCAGTCTTTCTATGACATCTTCAATAGCGAAGAAATGGACAAATACCGTCAGTATGACAAATTTGAGCATTGTTCTAAGTGTGAAATTAAGAACTTTTGCAGAGGATGTCCTTCAGTAGCTAAGTGCTTAACTGGTGACTTTTATTCAAAAGATCCTCAGTGCTGGAAAAAGTTTTGAAGGCACGATAGGAGAGTGAAAAATAAAATTTTCACTCTCCTATTACTTTCTATAAAATTGTATGATATAATACTTGTTAAGAATTGAAAGGAATTGATATTTAATGGAAGATATAAAAAAATACTATGAAAATACAGAAGATGCTTTACCACATCCAATGGTTAAAAAATTTATAGATATGAATATGAAACCTAAAAATGCTATTGATTTGGGTTGTGGAGCAGGCAGAGATACAATATATTTAATAAAAAATGGTTGGGAAGTTCTATCAATAGATAGAGAAGATACAAAAGAAATTATATCAAGTAGATTAAATAAAGAAGAAATTAAAAAATTTAGATTTAACTGTCAAAATTTTGAAGATATTGAATTAGAAAAAAATAATCTATTAGTTGCTAATTTTAGTATTCCTTTTTGTAATAAAGATTATTTTAATGAATTTTGGAATAAGATAAATGATAGCATTTTAAAAGAGCGGATACTTTGTTGGAAACTTTTTTGGAATAAATGATTCATGGGCAAGAATTAAAGAACAAATGGTATTTTTAACAAAAGACAAAGTGTTAGCTTTATTTAAAGATTCGTTTGAAATAATACATTTTAATGAATTAGAAAAAGATGGAAAAACTGGATTAGGGAAAATGAAACATTGGCATATATACAATGTTATAGCACAAAAGAAATGATAATCGTGTTTTATACATGATGATCATTTCTTTTGTGTTAATAGATATTTAATTAGAAAAATTCCCCATTTAAAAAATAAAAA
>CAPBNZ010000085.1 GCA_948585895.1 uncultured Clostridia bacterium
GAAAATGAAAAACAAAGGAATTACATTGATAGCACTTATTGTAACAAAACTCGTGCCTACCGCCTAAAATAAAGGGTTGTAGGCGTTTTTGTATATTATGGGTATATTAGCGGTAGCACGGTTTAGTTATTTAGAGAAATTTTATGCACTTATGTGGGCGATTTCTGGAGGTGGAGCAAAGTTCAAAAATTGATATTCATTTCTCCAGTATGCAGCATCTATAAGAGATAACATTTCATCTAAATTAAATAATAATTCTAACTTGTCAATTTCAGTTTGCAATTCTTCTACAGATTTATGGACATATACATTATCAATTAATACTCTAGGCGAGTGGCCCATAATTAATTGAGTACAAAGCTTATTAGCTTCAATTTTATCCATCATACTTGCAAAAGTGTGTCGACCATCATGTGGTCGATGTTCTAGTTCTAATCGTTCCATAATCTTATGGAATTTATCACGATTATAATTACTATATTTCATTTGTTGTCCTTCAGTATTTTGAATCAACCATTTGGATCCAGAAGCAATTGCCTCATTATAATATTTTTCAAAGAATGGTCTTACAAAGCTACTGATAGGAACTTTTCTATTTTTACTACTACTATTCTTAATACCACAAATAAAGTAGTTTTCATCTAAATGTACATTTTCAGTTTCAACCAAAAGTAATTCACTAGGTCTAACACCAGAGAATATCATCATTAAAATAGTGTCAGTATAACGATACACATGTAATGATTTGTATAAGGTTTTGATTTCATCTTCTGTAAAAGGAATTCTGATAATAGACTTATCAGGCTTATCGCCTAAATCAATTTCACACTTACAATAATTCTTTTTGATAATATCACTTTCCATAGCATAGTCAGACATCTGACTAATAAGCATTTTCATACGCTCCTTACCACTAAAAGTTTTATCACTATTAGTAATAACTGTTTGGATTTGATGCTTTTTAATTGTTATAAAAGGTAAATCGTGAATCTCTTTACAAGCCTTAAAAGCATTTTTATAACTAAGCATCATTGAATTGCTTATTTTAGGAAATTTATTATTTGACCACTTATCATATAATTCAGCAAAAGTAATTCTACTTGCATCAATATCATAAGGGTCAGCATTGTAATCTGTAAGAGCAGCCATAGCTTCTTTATAAGTAACATAGCTACCAATATTTTTAAATTGTTGCCTACCAGTCTCATCATTCCAACCTATCGTTATTCGTGCAATATAAGGTTTTCGTCTGTTACCAGGAGCCTTATATACACATCCAAAACCATTAGGATTTCGCATAATCTCCTCCTTTATTAGGAACGAGAAAATACTAAAGTAATTCCATAATTTGCAAAAGTTGACATAATGTGTTATAATTATAAAGAAGTAATAAAACTAGCAATAGTACCCATTTATATGTTGTAATAAACGAAGTAGTATTTGTAGTCAAATTACTAAAAAAGGGGTAAACAAAATGTCGAATTTTGACAAACTATGCAAGTTTTTGCAAGAAAACGATATCGAGTTAAGAGCAGTATTAATATTTATAAAGGAATACTTAAAAGGTAATTCCAATAAATAATACTACTTCGGAAACTTTTGGAGCAAATCTTTAAATTGTGAGATGAACTCAAGAAAAGAGGCAAGTTCTTCATCTGTAAGGTCTTGTCTTTTTTCATTTCCGTTTCCTTTGTAAAATTCCTCAATCATTCCTGCGACCTTTTTTAAAGTGTCATCATATTTTTGCTCGTTCCTTATATCAGAACGACATCTCAAATAATCTAGTGAACAACCAAAATAATCACATATTGCATTTTCAAATTCTATACTAACTTTTTGATTTTTTCCACTTTCATAATGGCTAATAATTTGTTGTGAATAGTTGATTTGTTTAGCTAGATCTTCTTGTAAAAGATTTCGTTCAGTTCTTAAATCATATAACCTATTTTTCATAAGTATATCAACTCCTTTAAAACTATTATACAAAAATAATTTGTACAAGTCAAGTGGTTTTACAAAAGAAATTTGTTAAAAAGTATTGACATACAAAACAAATGACTATATAATACTGTTTGTACAAAAGAAATGTGTACAAATGGAAGGGTGGGAAATATGTATAATAATATTCAGAATATACGAAAGAAAAAGAATATAAGCCAAAAAGAATTAGCCAAAAGACTAAAAGTAACACAACAAGCAGTTTCGTATATGGAAAATAAGGATATAGATGTTCCAACCAATAAGAAAAGAAAGATAGCAAAAATACTTGAAGAAAAGGTCGAGAATATCTTCCCAGAAATGAAACTGATGGATAGATAGGCTTATTTTTTTATAATTTCATACAAAAGAAATAAGTATAACATCAACTCTTTACAAAAGAAATAAAAGAAAGGAGGAAATAATGGATGCAGATGAAAAGAAAGTAACAATAAAAAAAGCAGCTAATCTAATGGGAACATCAGAGCAATTTGTAAGAATAGGATTAAGAAATAATAGATTTCCATTTGGATCCGCAGTAAAGTTAAGTTCAAAATGGACTTATTACATATCACCAAAACTGTTCTATCAATATATAGACAATAAAAAAGAACAAAGCAGAACAATAAATTGTATATCAGGAACATAAATTGTTTTACTTTGCACTTAATTAAATAATTAATTGTACACATTATAACACAAATCAAAGCCATTTGTAAAGGCTCAATTTTTGCAAAAGGAGGAAAACTAGATGGAATTTGAAAATCCAAATTTCGGAACATGTGAGCTAATGAATTGCGATGTAAAGCTTGGAAAAACAATAATTTTTATAAAAAATAATTCAATGAATCCATATGTAGTAACAACCAAATTACTAAAAGATAAAACTTGGATAAAAGGAGAATACTTTGCTACATATCAAGAAGCTAAAGAATACTATGAAAATTTATACAAGGAATAGTGTAGATGATAGCATCATTTGAAGATGGACAAATAGTATTAACGGACAGCTACCAATACAAAGATTTTATAAAAAGCAAATTGTTTGATCCAAAGTGGAAAAAAGAAAGAAAAGCTTGGATAGTTCCATGTACTAAAGATAATATTACTAGACTAGAGAAAATTGGATGTGTAGTAGGAAAAGAAATAATTGACTATGGGAATAAACAATACGAACACATTATGGAAGCAACAAAAGAAAAAATGGCAAGTGAATCTGTAGAAATAGAGCCAATGCCAATAAAAGTAAAACCATACCAACACCAGATAAAAGGCTATAATATAGCTTGTAAGTTAATGAATTTATTTAAAAAGGAGTAAAAAGTATATGGAAAAAATAATGAATTTAAGGGGTAATAGAGAAATCAAAAGTATAAAAGCACAGGAACACATAGGAATAAAACCAGAGGTTACATTTGAAATTGAATTTGATAACAAAGAAAAATTGATAATAGACTTAACTGTATTAGGAAATGTAACACAAAGAGTAGCCAAAGAATTAGATGAAATGGAAAGAAAATTAAACGAAAAATTATCTTTAGGACTTATGGCATCATTTATGGCAATGGGTATAGATAAGAAAGACTTAAAAGATATATTTAAGGAAATAAAATAGGAGGCCACTTATGTCAGGAGCAGTATTATTAATGGATATGGGTACAGGAAAAACATTAACAACTATAGCAGTAATGGGTAGAGCTTACTTAAACGAAAAAATAAAGAAAGTTCTTGTTGTTTGCCCAGCATCGGTAGTACCTGTATGGGAAAAAGAAATAGAGCAATATGCAGATTTTGAAAATACTGTTATAACACTAGAAGGAACTATGAACAAAAGAAAGCAGAAATTAAAAGAACTTGTATTTGGAAAAGGATTAAAAGTAGCAGTTATTAACTATGAATCAACTTGGAGAATGTTTGATGACCTAAAAGAATGGTGTCCAGATATGATTATATGTGATGAATCACAGAGAATAAAGAATCATACTGCAGCACAGAGTAAAGCAATGCACAAACTTGGAGATATAGCAAAATATAAAATGCTACTTACAGGAACACCAATACAAAATAATCCGTTAGATGTATTTAGTCAATACAGATTTGTAGACAAAACAATATATGGTACAAGCTTTTATATTTTCAGAAATAGGTATGTGCGAATGGGTGGATATGGAGGCCATCAAGTAATTGGATACATCAACCAAGATGAACTAATAGAAAAAATGCATAGTATTGCATATAGAGTAACAAAAGAAGAAGCACTAGACTTGCCTGAAGAAATAAAAACAATGAGATACTGTGAGTTAGAGCCAAGTAGTAGAAAAATATATGACCAGATAAAAAAGGAATGCTATATGGAATTAGAGCAAGGGGAAATAACAGTAACGAATGTACTTACAAAAACATTAAGATTAAGACAAATAACAGGCGGATTTATTAACAACGATGACAAAGAAACACAATTTGTAAGTAATGCAAAACTAGATGCACTTGAGGAAATCATAAACGATGTAGTAATAGATTCAAATAAAAAGCTAGTAATATTTGCAGTTTTCTTGGATGAAATTTCTGCAATAAAAAAGCTAGTAGAAAGTAAAGGAATAAAATACAGTTGGATCACAGGTCAAGTAAAAATGGATGAGCGTGGACAAATGGTGGATGACTTTCAAAACAAGGATGATGTAAAAGTATTTATATGTCAGACACATACAGCAGGACTAGGAATCACATTAACTGCAGCAGACACATCTGTATTTTACAGCGTAGATTTTAACTATGTCGATTATACCCAGGCAATGGCAAGATTACATAGAATTGGACAAAAGAATAATGTTAACCATATACACTTAATTGCTAAAAATACAATAGATACAAGGCTAATGAAGGTATTGGATAACAAAGGAGATATATCAACAACAATTGTGGATAATTGGAGAAAATTTTTTGAATAGGAAGGAAAGAAAGAAAATGAAAAAATATGAAATTGGAAATATTGTAAAAACAAAAGAAGGAAACAAATGTGTAATTCTAGACTTTATAGATGATGAGGTAATAGTATTTAATTTAAGCGAATTACATCCAGACAAAATAAAAATGGATGACATAGTAGAAAAAATCAAGGAAGCAAAAGGAACTACAATCATTATCGATAAAAATAATAATAGCGATTCAGATAGTACAGAGAAAGAATCAGAAGAAACTGAAGAGGATATTGAAAAGAAATTTGCAGAATTGCTAAAAATATTTGGAAAGGCTGCTATGGAGCTTGGAGAAATATTTGTAAAAATAGCAGAGAGTGATGAGAATGAATAAAGATGACATGGAAATATTTTTTGAAGCACTTGATGGAATGCCTTGTGCAAAAGAAAATAAATGTGCTGAAAAATATAGAGAATTATATAAACTTGTTGAAGATCTAACGGAAGAACTTGCTGAAAAATATAAATTAGAAACAGAAATAGAGAACTTAAACAAGATAAATGAAGTACAAACAGAAGCAATCGAAATACTGAAAGATTCAAAAGAAAAATTAGAATTTAACATAAAATTTATGCACAAAGAAATTGAGTTTCTACAAAATTTATTGCTAGAAGAAAGAAGTAAAAATATGAAAAAGGATGGAGAAGAATGAATGATAAATTGATGATAGAAGCAGAATTCCTAACACATTTAAAAGATAATAAGACACAGGTAGAAGAAGAACTAAAACAAATAAAGAAACAAATTGAGAATCAAGAAAAAAAACTAATAGATATGATGGTAGAGAGCGAATTACAAAACTTTAAAGGTAAGAACGGAATAACATATTCATTAAAAACAACAGTAATACCAAATGTACTTGCAGAAAACAAAGTAGCATTAGTAGAAGCGTTGAAAGAAAATGGATATGCAGGGTTAGTAAAAGAAGAAGTAAATGCACAGACTTTCAAAAGTTTTGTAAAAGAGCAAGGCTGGGAAACAACAGAAGAACTGCCAGAATATTTACAAAATATTGTTAGTTTATATGAAAAAACAACAATAGGAACTAGGAGGTCATAGAATGTTTCAAATAATATGGATAATATGTCTAACCTTAATTGCATTGAGATGTATAAGCAGTATAGACAAGTATAAAGATGCAGAAATTTTAAGACTAAAAAAGAATTGAAAAAAATGGAGGGGAACAATTATGAGCAAAGAAATAACTACAACCAATCAAAACAATTTTATAATGGGAATAGAAAATAAGGAAATTCCAATGGATGAGTTAGATGGATTCAACTTATCATTTGACAAAATTAAAATCCCAGCAGGAGGAACAACAGCTTTTGAAGTTCCAGGAGATGATCCAGAGAATCCAGATGTTGTAAAAGAATTAAAAGTAGTAATAGTAGATCAATATCCTATAAATGCATATTACAAGGATGCATACGATGGAACTGAATCTGCACCTGACTGCTTTTCTTGTGATGGACATATCGGTGTAAATATGGAAGGAGAATCAATTAGTTGTGAATCGTGTCCAAATAATAAATATGGAACTGCAATTGATGGAATCGGAAAAGCTTGTAAAAATATGCGTAGATTATATATTTTAAGAAGTGGAGATACCTTTCCAATGCTTTTAACATTACCAGCAACTAGCATAAGTCCA
>CAPBNZ010000086.1 GCA_948585895.1 uncultured Clostridia bacterium
ATTTCCAGTTACATTAATCAAAAATAATGGCTTGAAGTCATCTGAACTGAAACTTGTAGAATCAGTTATAGAAGAAAATCAAGAAGTAGAGAAAAATAAGAAGGAAGATAAACCCAAAGAAATGGTGCCAAAACAAGATTATGAGGAGTTAGATGACAGATATAAAAGAATATTAGCAGAATTTGAAAACTTTAAAAAAAGAAGTAGCAAAGAAAGAGATGCATTATATAATTCTATTCTTTCAGACGTGGTAGAAATCATTCTTCCTGTATTAGACAATTTAGAAAATGCTGCAAAAATAGAAACACAAGATGAAGAGTACAAAAAGGGAGTAGAACTTGTACTAAAACAATTTCAAGATGTTTTAGCATCAAGAGGTGTAGAAGAAATAAAAACAGTAGGGGAAATTTTTGATCCTGAGCTTCATGAGGCAGTAAGTAGTATTCAAGATGAAAATTTGAGAGAAAAGGAAATTGCTGAAGAATATAGAAAAGGCTATAAAATAGGTAGTAGAGTGATACGCCATTCTATGGTGGTAGTAGCCAACTAAATGAATGAAAAGTAATAATTTGTACATTTTCGATATTCATTATAACCTTTGAGATGTACCAACATACACCTTCAACTTGTAATGAATAAAAAAATGCATATCTTATCAGATTTGATTGGTTTAGCCAATAAGTCATTAGATTTTGGGAGAAAGCAATGAACAAAGAAATTGAAAGAAAATATGAGGTAAAGTATTTGCCGAGTGATATAGAAATTGAAAGGGTAGAAAAAATAGAACAAGTATTTATTTATCATGATGGAAATACGCTCATAAGATTAAGAAAAATAGAAGCGAATCAATCAGTAAATTATAGGTATACAGTCAAAACAAAAGGTGATATACAATATGATAATAGCTATCAAATAGCACAAAAATATGAAATTGAAAGTAATATTACAAAAGAAAATTATGAACAGTTATTGACCAGAAAAATAAGTAACAAAATAACAAAAACAAGAATTATAATACCAATCAAAAATAATCTAAAGGTTGAAATGGATATTTATCATAGTTATTTAGAGGGACTTCTGACAGCAGAAGTGGAATTTACAAATGAAGAAGATGCAAATCAATTTGATAAACCAGATTGGTTAGGAGAAGAAATTGGATACAAAGAATTATCGAATCGAAAATTAGCAGAAATGAATCAAAATGAATTTAGAAACAAAATGACAAAAGAAATTATGGAAAAGAATCGAGAAATAATAGAAGAGCTAAACAAACTCATACAAATAAGTTATTAAATTTAAAAGTGATGATTTTGGGGACGGAGGAAAAAATCATCACTGGAAATCAATATATTTTATAGTAGTGATGATTTTTTCCTCCGTCCCCAAAATCATCAAAATAGAGGAGGAATTTAAAATGGGAAAAATCATAGGAATTGACCTAGGAACAACGAATTCATGTGTAGCAGTAATGGAAGGTGGCGAACCAGTTGTTATACCAAATGCAGAAGGAAATAGAACAACGCCATCTGTAGTTGCATTTTCAAAAAATGGAGAAAGATTAGTAGGACAAATTGCAAAACGTCAAGCGGTTACGAATCCAGATAACACAGTAATATCAATTAAAAGAAAAATGGGAACGAATGAAAAAGTTGATATAGAAGGTGACAAATTTTCACCACAAGAAATTTCAGCAATGATATTACAGAAATTAAAAGCAGATGCTGAAAATTATTTAGGACAAAAAGTAACACAAGCTGTTATCACAGTACCAGCTTACTTTAGTGATAGTCAAAGACAAGCAACAAAAGATGCTGGAAAAATAGCAGGACTTGAGGTATTGAGAATTATCAACGAACCAACAGCAGCTTCTTTAGCTTATGGAATGGATAAAGAGCAAGACCAAAAAATTATGATTTATGACTTAGGAGGTGGAACATTTGATGTTTCTATCTTAGATATTGGTGATGGCGTATTTGAAGTATTAGCAACAAATGGTAATACTAAATTAGGTGGAGATGATTTTGATGAAGCAATTATTAATTATTTAGTAGACGAATTTAAAAAGTCAAATGGAATTGATTTAAAAACTGATAAGATGGCAATGCAAAGGTTAAAAGAAGCAGCAGAAAAAGCAAAGATTGAATTATCTGGTGTACAACAAACACAAATTAATCTACCATTTATTACAGCCGATTCAACAGGACCAAAACACTTAGATATTAATTTGACAAGAGCTAAATTCGAAGAATTAATTCATGATTTAGTAGAAGCAACTGCTGGTCCAGTTAACCAAGCTTTAAAAGATGCGGGATTAACACCAAATGATATCCATAAAGTATTATTAGTAGGTGGATCTACAAGAGTTCCAGCAGTTCAAGAAGCTGTAAAAAGAATCACAGGAAAGGATGCAGATAAAGGTATTAATCCAGATGAATGTGTTGCTATTGGAGCTGCTATTCAAGGTGGAGTGTTATCAGGAGATGTAAAAGATTTAGTATTATTAGATGTAACACCACTTTCATTAGGAATTGAAACATATGGAGGAGTATTTACTAAATTAATTGAAAGAAATACAACTATACCAACTAAAAAGTCACAAATATTCTCAACAGCAGCAGATGGTCAAACATCAGTTGAAGTTCATGTATTACAAGGTGAAAGAGAAATGGCTACTTATAACAAAACATTAGGAAGATTTCAGCTAACAGGAATTCCAGCAGCACCAAGAGGAGTGCCACAAATCGAAGTAACGTTTGACATTGATGCAAATGGAATTGTTCATGTATCAGCAAAAGATATGGCAACTGGAAATAGTCAGGATGTATCTATTACAGCATCTACTAATTTAACAGATGAGGACATTGATAAAGCAGTAAAAGATGCAGAAGCTCATGCAGAGGAAGATAAAAAGAAAAAAGAAGAAATTGAAGTAAAAAATAATGCAGAAAGCTTAGTATATAACAGTGAAAAAACATTAAAAGACTTAGGTGATAAAATTAGTGGAGAGGAAAAAGCAAAAGTAGAAACAGAAATAGAAGAAACTAAAAAGGCACTTGAAACAAAGGATACTGAAAAAATTAAAGAGGCAACAGAAAAATTAACAAAAGTATTTTATGAGATGTCAGAAAAACTTTACAAAGCAGCAAATCCAAATGGATCAGCTGATGCTACACAAGGAGCAGATGCAAACCAGGCAGCAGATGATGGTGTATATGATGCAGATTATAAGGTAGAGGATGAAGACAACAAATAGAATCGAATGAAAAACTTCGTCTTACTTCGTTAAGCTACGAAAAAAATCTTTCGATATACAAAAAGTATTATCTTAAGATTTTTTTCATGCTTGCCTAGTAATACTTGTTTTTAATTCGATTTATAGAAAATTGGAGGAAAAAAGAATGGCAAGTAAAAGAGATTATTATGAAGTATTAGGAGTAAATAAAAATGCAACAGATGATGAGTTAAAAAAAGCTTATCGTAAACTTGCAAAAAAGTACCATCCAGACGCAAATCCAGATAATAAAGTGGAAGCAGAAGCAAAATTCAAAGAAGTGAATGAAGCCTATGAAAATTTATCAGATCCACAAAAGAGAAGAATGTATGACCAATTTGGAACTACGGATCCACAAGGATTTGGTGGAGCAGGAGGACCTTTTGGTGGTCAGGGAGGATACTATTCTTATAGTAGTTCTGATTTTGGAGACTTTGGAGATTTAGGAGATATTTTTTCATCTTTCTTTGGAGGAGGATTTGGAGGTAGAGCATCATCTAGAAGACAAACAGGACCTAAAAAAGGTGCAGATTTGAATTTGAGTATGGACATTACTTTTGAACAAGCCTTTTTAGGGGTGGAAAAAGAAGTTATCATTACCAGAGATGAAACATGTAATACTTGTCATGGAAGTGGAGCAAAATCAGGAACCTCTAAAATAAAATGTTCAGTATGTAATGGTACAGGTCAAGTTACACAAGTCCAAAACACTATTTTAGGTCAAATGCAAACAAGAAGAACTTGTACAACTTGTCATGGAACAGGAGAAATCATCAAAGAACCATGTGAATCCTGTCATGGAAAAGGAACCATAAGAAAACAACCAAAGATAAAAGTAAAAATTCCAGCTGGAATTGATGATAATCAAACTGTGGTTTTAAGAGGAGAGGGAGAACCAGGAGAAAAAGGTGGTCCAAAAGGAGATTTATATATTACAGTCAGAATAAAAAGACATAGTATTTATACTAGAAAAGGAAATCATGTTTTATGTGAGGTGCCAATTACCATTACACAAGCAACATTAGGTACAGAGTTAGAAATACCAATGGTAGATGGAACCAAAGAGAAATATAAAATACCAGATGGAACACAAACAGGTACAAAATTTACCATACGAAACAAAGGATTTAAATCAGTAAATTCAAGTAGTGTAGGAGATTTTGTATTTACTGTAACAGTACAAACACCAAAAAAATTGACAAAAGAACAAAGAGACTTGTTAACACAATTAGCTAAAACCATGAATGAACAACCACCAATTAAAAAACGTGGATTATTTGGATAATTTCTTCTATCAACAAAAAATGATTTAATTATCGAATTTTATAAATCACAAATACTGTTATAATAGTTTACAAAAGTTAAAACGAAAGCTATCAACAATCTTATTTTGAGGACTGTTGAGGCTTTCGTTTTAGGTTTTTCTTAATCTTAAGTAAGATAAGGAGCAGATGTTTAAGCAAGGATTAAAAAGGTATAATCAAATCAATATGGTTATTGTTCTATTGATGTTGAGTTTTCTATATGGTTATGATAAAATAAGAAAAAAAGTCGTTTAAAAATACGATAACGAAACAGAGGGAAAAATGAAAAATAAAACAGTTAAAATAATATTAGCATTGTTTCTAATTATTTTGCTAATTGTCATGTTAATTTTATCATATTATTTAATAGTAGATATTCAAACGAAAGTACCAAAAGAACTAGAAGAAACCTGTCAATTAGAAACACAGAAATTTATGGGAAGGAATATATTTATAGTAACATCAAAAAAACAAAAAAAGTCTAATATTAATATTTTATATTTTCATGGTGGAGCTTATGTAGCAGAAGCATCAAAACAGCATTGGCAATTTATTGAGCAAATAGTAAAAGATACAGGAGCAACTGTGATTTTTCCAGACTATCCATTAACTCCAAAATATAACTATAAAGATGTATTTAAAATGCTAGTCCCACTGTATAAAGAAATCATAGAGAAGATAGACACGAATAATTTAATGATAATGGGAGATTCAGCGGGGGGAGGACTAGCACTAGCGTTAGAAGAAAGAATGGGAGAAGAAAATTTGCCAATGCCAGCAAAAACAATTTTAATCTCGCCATGGTTAGATGTTAGGTTAACAAATCCAGAAATAGATGAAGTTCAAAAAGATGATAAAGAATTAAATAAAGAAACACTAAAATTAGCAGGGATTGCCTATGCAGGAGAAGATGGTATCAATTGTTATTTAGTTAACCCAATAGATGGAAAACTATCAAAGTTAAAAAACGTTACTATTCTAACAGGAACACATGATATTTTAAATCCAGATGTGAACATATTAAAAGAAAGAGCAGAAAAAGAAAATATTGAAATAGACATCAAAGAATATCAGCAAGCAGGGCATATATGGATGATAGAAAAAAATAGTAAGCAAGAATTAATTGAGCAAGGATATCAAGAAATCCTAAAACAAATAATAGAAGAAAACAGGTAAATTAACCTGTCCCCAAAGTGACCAAAAGTGGATAGTGTGTGCCTGTCCCAAACTAACCAAATTGAACAAAAAAGAGAGGAAAGCAAATGAGAAATAAGAAGAAAGAGAAATTATATTGGAGAAGATTAGATAATTCAGCTAAAATTTTTCCTATTTCTACAGGGAAGAGATATAGTACAGTGTTTCGATTGTCTGTTGTTTTAAAAGAAAGAGTAGAGCCAAAAGTATTAGAGGAAGCAGTGAATCAAACACTAGAGAAATATGAATTTTTTAAAGTGAGAATGAAGCCTGGTTTTTTTTGGTATTATTTAGAACATAATCTAAAAATGCCTATTATAGAGGAAGAACAAGATTATCCTTGTAAATATATAGATAGTAGACGAAATAATAATTATTTATTTAAAATCACTTATTTTGAAAAGAAGGTAAATATTGATATTTTTCATTCATTAACAGATGGAAATAGTGGAACGACATTTTTTAAAGAGATTATATATACTTATTTAGAATTAATGCACCCAGAAGTTTTAAATGAAGAAGAAAGAAAAATTAGAAAGATAGAGTATGATACAGAAGATAGTTATATGAAAAATTATGATAAAAAAGCAAAATCCAATGCATCTGGAAAAAGAGCTTATATCAAAGGCTGACTATTTCTCCTCTACGCTGGATGCAAACTGTGAGGATAAGGAAGCTTCCCTCTATACCGCTACGGCAACTTACTATTTATCATTGATAACAAATGGTACGGAACATAACCACTATGCCTCTCTGACACGAAAAGCGGC
>CAPBNZ010000087.1 GCA_948585895.1 uncultured Clostridia bacterium
TAATTTTGCTAATATAAAGATATAGAAAAGTACCCATGTTAAATTGTTCCATTGCGAAAAATACTTTAGTATTTTTCTGTGGAATTTTAACACAAATCACCAAGTGATTTTGTGTTGTTATAATGACCCAAGGAGGTGGTGTGGCAGCACCAGTGGGAGGACAGATTTTTAGTGAAATTCTTCCATATCTAGAAATAGGGCAGGGAAATAAAGAAGAAGTAGAGCCAGTAGAGCTAATTGAGGCTCCCGATTTATTACAAAAAAACTTAGAGGAAGCAAGAAAAATAGCAAAAGAAAGTGAAGTAGAGCTAGTAATGGAAGAGATATCAGAGGAATTGGATAACCCCAATATTATCATAAAAGAACAAATCCCAAAACCAGGAATTACCATAACAAAGGGAAGTAAAATTTATATAAAATATGAATAAAAAAGAATAGAATGCTTTAGCATCTTTTAGATAAAACTCATTAATTAAGTTCATTATTATGGCTGATAGCCCTTTTCTTACGACCATTTAACTGTTATTTTAACATTATGTGGTCGTTTTTTTGTAAAAATTGCTTATATTTATCAGAATAAAGAGAAATAAGTAAACTATAATTTGTTAATGTTTGTTTTAAGACAAGTAAACATTTATTTCCATTTTTTACAGTTGGGGAGAAATATTCGTTTTTAGAATTTATCATATATTAATATCAAAAATACTAAACAATAGTTGAAATTTATGACGAAATTTGTTATAATTTAAATGCTTATTTTTAATTCTATACATAATTGAAAAGTAGATAAAATGATTTATAGGCAAATCTTTAAAACAAAGCCTAAATATATTGTAAAAAGGGATGGAAGTATTTATGGAAAAAAGTAAAAATCGATTATTAAATAAAATAATAATAATCAGTATAACAATAATTATAGCACTATTATTCCTAACATATAACCTAGTTTCAGCTGATACAATAAAACTAGAAGCAAAAGTTAGTAGTACAACAACAGAACTAAAAGACGAACAAGAACTAACCATTACATTTAGCTTAGACAGATATAACGAAATAGAAAAAGGGATAAATGCTTATAAGGCAACACTAGTATATGACAAAAATATCTTTGAAGAAGTATTAGAAAAAGACTTTAAAAGTCAAAATTATTGGGAAGAACTAAAATATAATAAAGAAACAGGAGAATTTGTAGCAATAAAAAAAGCTGGAAGTATTTCACCAGAGGATATAGTAAAAATTGATTTAAAAGCAAAAAGAGAATTAAAAGCAGGAAAAACAGAAATAAAAATAACAGATGTAGTATCTTCAGAAGGAAAAGCAGATATACAAATAAATGAAGCAAAAGTAGAAGTAGATATAATAGAAGAACAAGAAGAAAAACCAGATGTTCCTGAGAAACCAGATAAAATCACTTCAGAAAAATATAAAATAGAAAAAGACTATATATTAAGAATTTTACCAGAAACAACAATAAAACAATTTAAAGAAAATGTAACAACAGATAATGAAATTGTATTTATGGATGAAAATGGAAGAACAATGAAAGATAATGAAATTATTTCAACAGGTGTAAAAATAAAAGTAGGAAAAACTTTGCAATATACTTTAATAGTAATTGGAGACATAGATAAAGACACAACAATTACAATAAATGATCTTGCAAAATTAAAATTACATCTTATAGAATCTGAACTTTTAACAGGAATAGAACTAAAAGCAGCATATATAGATAATGATGATGAAGTTACAATAAATGATTTAGCACAATTAAAATTAATATTAATAGGACTATTAAATTTACAGAGTAAGTAGTTTATTTTTAAGATTAAAAGAAGAAACATATAAGAAATGGGGGATTAATTAGATTATGAAAAAACATTTAAAAAATAATAAAAGTAAACTTAAATATATTTTCAGAATAAGTATAATTTCTGCTTTATTATTGATAGTGTTTTTAGGAGTAATTTATGCAGTAAGTAATTTTTCTACAAAAGGAGAATTAAATGATGATGGAGAAATAAATTATGCTGATGTAAGCTTATTACAATTACATTTGATACATTTAAAAGAATTACCAGAAGATAAGTTAGAAAATGCTGATATAAATAGTGATGGAGAAATAACAATAACAGACTTAAATCTTTTAATAAAAAAGATAGAAAAAACATTAGAATATGAAGCAACAGTAAGAAATATAGAAGCAAATAACTATTATCCAAATAAAAATGAAGAGATAACATTAAATTTAGATATGGATGTAAGCTATAATATCGAAATTAAAACAATTACTATTGATGGAAAAGAATATGAAATAGTAAGAAATGAACAAAACCAAAATTTATATGAAGTTAAATTAAATGTAGGAGATACACAAGGAGTAAAAGAATATAAAATTGAAAAAATAACTCTTATAAATGAACAAGAAATTAAACTAAATAAATCAGTTAAAGTGGATGTATTAAAATCACAACCTAGAATTGAAAATTGGACATTAACAGAAGACTTAGAAAAATCAGAATTAAATATATCATTTGATATAGTAGATTCTGATGGTGCAGTTAATACAGAAATTGCTAGTGAAACAATAATGAATGGCGAATATGTAATTATTGAAAAAAATGAAGAAACTGAAAATTCAGAAGAAACAAATTATATACAACAAGGAGCAGTAAAACTTGGCACTAATAACATAAATGTAAAAGTAGAAGAAAATAAAAAATATCAAATATTAGTAGAGGTACCATATAATTTGGATACAGGTACTTTAGAACAAGAAGGAGACAATTCAGGAAGACTTAAAAAGGATGAGGAATTAGCCCTTATAAAAGATTATCATTTCCAATTATCTAATATAAAAACTTATAAAGAAGATAAAGAAGACACAATTTCAGAAGAATTTAATGTAGATGAGCATATAATAGTAAAATTTGAAAGTACAAATGTAACAGAATATTTACTACAAAGTGCAATTATAAATGGTAAGAAATATGAACTTACAAAAGAGGAAGATAGCAATATATATTCAACATTTATAGATGGATTTGATAGTGCAGGAAATAATAACATAAAAATAGAAAAAGTTACTTTAGGAAATGGAAAAGAATTTGAAGTAAATCAAGATAAACAAGTAAAAATAATAAAAAATACACCAACAGTTGCAAGATTTAGAAGCCATGAGAATACAGCAGAAAAAAACATGGATATGCTTATATTTATAAAAGACAAAGATAAAACAATAACTAATTTAACTGTAAAATTAGTTGATGAAAACAATAATGAAATTACATCAAAAGACTTAACAGAATATTTAAAAGACGAAAATCTAAATGATAGTGAAGAAGAAGATATAAAAAATACATATTATATAAATACTAGGTTATATAGCAGGAGGATATTTTGATTCAAGTAGTATAAATTTAGAAAATGTACAATTGTCAGATAAATATAAAATAAAATTAATTGCAAGTTATTGTTTACTTGAAGATGATGAAAAATACGAATATACAAAAACTTTATTAGAAAATGAAGAAACATCTAATCCAGTTGTTAATATAAAAGATGTACAAATATCAAACAAATATCCTGAAAAAGGGGAAAATATTACATTAACATATGAAATAGAAACCAATAAAGAAAACCTTAATATAACACATATTAGGGTAAATAACCTAAGATGTATCGCAACAAAGAACATAGATGAGGAAGAAAATGTAACATATTCTGTAACGCTAAATGCAGGAGAAACAGCAGGTATAGTAAACTTAGATACGACAGACATTATATTGGAAGAAAATACAACAGTTAGTGTAACAAACCAAGTAAAAATAGATGTTTTAAAAGACAAGCCTACTAGTGAAGCATTTTCACAAAAAGATGATATAGAAAAAAGAACTGTAACATTAACAGCAAATATAGTAGACCCAGATAAATCATTTATAAGTGGAGTAGCAGATCTTGTAAGAAATAGTGATAAAGAAGTAGTAGCAACAAAAACATTTGATGCAGAACATTTTACTTTTGAAATAAATAATATTGAATTAGGAACACAATATACATTAGTTGCAAAAATGACATATGATAGAGATACTAATACAATAGAAGAAGAAACAAACCAAAACTATGTAAAAGATGAAATATTTAGAGAAAGACCAATTCAATTAATTGCAGATTATGAATTAGAAATAGATAATATTAAAACATATAATGGAGAAAAAGAAACAAAATATTTTGAAAGAGGACAAGAAGTAACAGTAAGTTTTGATAGTAATAATACAACAGAATTTTATCCAGTTTATGCAATTATAAATGGAAAACAATATGAATTACAAAAAGTAAATCAAAACTATAAAACAAAGATACCAGTAGTTTCTACATTTGGTCCAAAAACAATTACAATAGAAAAATTGATTTTAAATAATACAAAAGAAATTGAATTAACAGAAAACAACCAAACAAGAGTAGGAATATTAAAATTAAGACCAACTATTATAGACTTTGGATATAGTGAAAATGCAGATAATGGAAATATTGATGTATCATTTAAAGTAAATGATACAGAAGACACAATAACAGATGGAACTATAAAAGTAATAAATGAAAATGGAGATAAAATAAAAGAAGAAAAATTAACTGGCAATTCAAATGGAATAAGCTTTGAAAAAGGCGTTTGTGAGGAATTTGAAATACAAATACTTGCAGATTATGATTTAGATACAAATCAAATTACAACTGGAGATAATGAATATGAAAATCAACAATTACTTAAAGAAGGAATTAATATAAGTGCAGAGCGTTTGATTGAAGTAAAAGATATTATAACAATCAATCTATATTCAAAAGAAGACCCAACAGCAGAAGTTAGTAGTATAACAGAAGAAAAATTGTCTACATTAGATAATTATATAGTAAAAGTTATACAAAAAGAGATGCCTGTATTCTATGCTAAAATAAAGAGCTATGAAATAACAGAAGATGGAAATCTAGATTTTATTTTAGATTATGATAATGTAATTCAATATGAAAATGGCAAAAAACAAAATAAATTAAAAGTTACATATGGTAAAGTAAATAATGGAGTTGCTGAAAATAAGAGTATAGAAGCTTTAATTGCAGAAATAGAAGCAAATCCAGATGGAGACTTTACACTAACACAAGACTATGATGTATCTTATTTAAAAACAACAAATAGTTCACTTATTACATGTGAGTTTAGAGGTACATTAAATGGAAATGGACACAAAATATATAATTTGGGTAAACCATTATTTGACACACTAGAAAGTGCAACAATTCAAAATATTCAATTAGAAAAAGTGAATTTAATGGATGCAACAAGTAGAGGAAGTATAGCAAATATTGCAACAAATACTACTATAAAAAATATACACATTAAGAACTTGAATATAACAACAAAAGTAAGTCAAGTAGGTGGAATTGTTGGTGATTCAAATTCAGGAACAATTGAAGAATGTAGTGTAACTAATTGTAATATAAATACATCTGGTCATATTAGAGTAGCAGGAATTGCTGGTACAATGACAGGAGGAACAATTAAAAATTGTTATGTACAAGGTGAAGTACATTCAACTCAAACTAAAGATGGTAATGGAATAGGTGGTATTTTAGGTCATGCATTAGGAAATACACCAGTTACTATTGAAAACTGTATTACAAAAATAAATTATGTTTGGAGTGGTGGAGGACCTAGACTTAATGGTGCCATAATAGGATTAGGAAATGGTACAGTTGCAACTTTAAAAAATAATGTAAGTTTATCAACTGGTACAGGTGTTTATAAAGTACATGGTGGTAATATTAATCCAAATGCTTCTACTAATAACTATGAACTAGAAGAATCTGAATTAATATCTAATGCTTCAGGAGAAAGAGTAAAGAAAGTTTCTAAAGATAATATAACAAAAGAATTCTTTAAAGATAGTGCAAAATTTGATGAAAATATATGGAATTTAGATGATGTGTCTTATGACAATATGCCAACATTAAAAGGAAATAAACAACAAGAAAATGAAACAGAAACAAATACAGAAGAGATAGATGCAAACTTATATATACCAGAATATGATAGAATAAAAAATACACCAGGATTTAATACAAATAAATTAATAGCATATAATAATATACAAAAATTAATGCCATATTATGATGCAAAATATGTAGTATTAGATAGTGTTAGTATATCAAATACAGATACATTAAATACAAAAGCTATAAAACATATATTACCATTTGCAGACAATAAACTTGTAACATATTTAACATCAAAAGCTTATAACGGAATAACAAGTATAAAAGTTATATTCTCAGATAATACTGTAGAAC
>CAPBNZ010000088.1 GCA_948585895.1 uncultured Clostridia bacterium
TTTATCAACATTTTATTTTGAAATTCATATATTATTCTAGGTGATGAATTTATGAGTATTGTTTCTGTTAATGTTCCTTATAATTCTAACATTTTGATGCAAAATTTAAGTTTATTATTAAGGAAATATCCTTTCTTAAATGTTCAAACTACTGGAAGCAGTGTTTTAGGAAAACCTATTTATGCAATTAAATTGGGGCGTGGTTCTAAACAAATATTTTATTCTGCTTCTATCCATGCAAATGAATGGATTACTACTCCCATATTAATGAAATTTGTTGAAGATTATTGCGTATCTTATGTTAATCGTTCTAATCTTTATGGTTATTCTATTCGTAATCTTTTTAATTCTACATCAATTTATATTATGCCTATGGTAAATCCAGATGGAGTTGATTTAGTTACTGGAAATATAGCTGTAAGTTCTTCTACTTATCAAAAAGCTTTACATATTGCTAATCAATTTCCTAATATTGCTTTCCCTAACGGCTGGAAATCTAATATAAACGGTGTGAATTTAAAAAACTACCAACCCTTTTATCAAACGTCTTGTAGCTACTTGACTACAAGGCTTTGCTCATTCTATTTACCCTTTATACTCTCCACCATTTATATGCATTACTTGACCTGTAACATATGACGAATCTTCACTTGCTAAATATATAAATAGTGGTGCTATTTCATAAGGATGACCTGCTCTTCCCATTGGTGCATCTGAACCAAGTGTTGGTATCTTCTGTGCTTCCCAACATGCTGGTTGTAATGGTGTCCAAAATACACCTGGTGATACCGCATTTACCTTTATATTTTTACTGGCTAAATTAGTTGCAAGCGACCTTGTAAAACCGACTATAGCTCCTTTACTCGTTACATAGTCTATTAATTCTGGTTCTCCTTTAAATGTAGTTATTGATGTTACATTTATAATACTTGCACCTGGTTTCATATGCTTTAATGCTCTTTTTGTTAAATAAAACATAGAATATATATTAGTTTTCATAGTTAAATCAAATTGCTCATCTGTTATATCTAATAAACTTTTTTGTTGATATTGCACTCCTGCATTATTTACTAATATATCAATACTTCCATATTTTTCCATTGTCTTATCTACTATTTTATCACAAAAGCTTGTATCTTTTATATCTCCTGCAAGTAATATACATGTTCCTCCTAACCTCTCTATAAATTCTTTTGTTTCCTCTGCATCTTTATGTTCATCATAATAAACAATTACTACAGCCGCTCCTTCTTTTGCAAAATCCTACTGCAACTGCTCTTCCAATTCCAGAATCTCCTCCTGTTATAATTGCAACTTTATTGTATAATTTACCAGCTGCTTGATAATATGGATTATTAAATATAGGTCTAGGATTCATCAAGTATTCCATTCCTGGTTGTGTATTTTGATGCTGTGGTGGAAATTCAATTTTATAGTCTTTACATATTCTACCATATCCTTGATGGTCTATATACTTTAGCCCATAATCATTGTGCCCATTATTATCTGAAATATAATAATCATAATTCATCTTTTTTCACCTCTACTATCTATATTCTAAATAGTAAATGGTTGTGCTTATTTTATTTTTCTAAAATAACTTGCAATAAATGTATTTAAAAATAATATGCAAAAAGTACATTAAATAATAGATTTCTCTAATATGTAATGTACTCTTTATTATTTTAATTCAATTCACTAAAACCTATTAATAACAATTTTAAGATTGCTAAATCATTTATTGTAATATCTTCATCTTTATCCATATTGGCTGCTTTTAAAGATTTTCCTTCTAATAATTCCGCTTCCAATATATGCAGTTTCATCCTAGCTATATCGTTAACTGTAATTTCTCCATCTCCATCTATATCACCTTCTACGATAAGAGTATACTCTAAATTTTCACCTACCACTATTTTAGAACCTGTTGTAATAAAATCATCATCTTGCATTACTATTCCATCTTTATCCACAATCTTTATCGTTTGATTTGTATTTATATTTTCTTTCAATTCTTGTACTTTTGTTCCTTCTTTGTCATCAATTTTTGCTCTTATATTTAAAATATACCCATCTCTTATTTCATATTTTTCTGACTCAAATATCAATTCTTCACTTACATTTTCATTTATCCAAGTAACTTTTGCTGTAACATTTCCTTTATTTCCTACTGCATCTCTAAACTCAAATGTAAATTCTCCATTTTCAGTAAATAGATATTCTTTGCTTCCATTGTTATTTGTTATTGTTATTTCTTCACTTTCATTTACCAATGTTGCTATTACATTTTCTTTGGTTGTTTCAGTTATACTATAACTAACTTCTGCTGTTGGAGCTTCTTTATCTATCCAATTTACTTTTGCTTTATGTTCTTTTACTTCTAAATCATTTTTATCTGAAGCATCTTTATAGCAAAAAGTAAACTCTCCATTTTTTGTAAAAGTATGTGTGTTTTTTCCCTTATCACTTGTAATGGTAACATTTACATCTTTATTCCCATTTGTATCAATAATATATGGTTTAATTGTAGCAGTGACATCTTTATTTGTTTCCTTTGTAATATCATAAGTAATATCACTTGCTAAAATAGTAGTATCATTGTTAATATAATCCACTTTTATACTTTTATATCCTACATTATTTGCTTTGTCAAGAAGTCTAAATTCATATTCTCCACTTTCCTCTAAAGCATATTCTAATGGATTTGATCTTGCTGTTTGTTGTAAAATTCTTAAATTTTCTTTTTCAGAATCACTAATCGTTACTGTGTTACCTTCACTATCAAAATATTCTTCCTTTTCAATCTCTCCTAAATTTGTCCCTTCATCTTCTACTGTTTTTAAGGTAATTACATATTCAGCTACGTTTTTAACTTGTCCTGTTGTATTTTTATAGACAATTTTTTTAGTATGTCCATTTTCATCCACATAAATAGTTTTATATGTATTACCTGAACTATCTAAATAAGTAACACTTTGCAATTTTCCATTTTCTACTTCCACATAATTGATTTTATTATTATTTTCATCTAATAAATATACATCTTCACTAATATTATCTAATAAAATAAGTAATTTTTTTTCAGCATCTAATTTATATTTTACATCAGCAGTTGGTCCATCTTTATCTATCCAATTTACTTTTGCTACAGCTGTTCCTGTAATTCCATTTTTATCTTCAAATTCAAATGTAAACTCTCCATTTTCTGTAAATATATAAGTATCTTTTCCCTCATTATTAGTAATGGTTATTTCAGTGCTTGGATTAATAAGTCTTGCTACTACAATTCCATTTGTTGGTTCTGTAGTGCTATAGGCAATACCTGCTGTAGGATGAGGATTTTTGGTTAAGTCTTGATAGAAATTAAATGCCCTTGCAGTAAACCAATTTCCATTTGAAGCACGGTCTGCTACAATTTTTACATATTGTACTTCTTTTGAATCTTCTATTTCGAAACTCTTTGTATTTTTAATAGCTTCTTCAATAGTATTAGCCTGATTTGTGTAAGTTAAATTTTTCAAGTTTGCTAATTCTTCCCAATTATCACCATCCATACTACCATAAATAGTTCCATCATAAATCTTTCCATTTCCTCCACCAGCTGGTACAAATTCTACAGCTGATAAACTAACAGCTTTATCTAATTTTATAACAATATAACGCTCTGTATCGCTTCCATTCCATGCTGAATGCCAATTTGTGTTATAGTTTGCATCGATTGCATTAGTAGCTGCCCCACCATTATTGGTAGCTTCTGTTGAAACACTATGAAGTGTCAAATGTGATACTGGTATATATTTTCTTGTATCTGGTTGATTATCCTCTGTAAATGTATAAACAGGTGATGCATCACTTGCTAATTTTGTTCCTGTTGCACATTGTCTTATTTGTATTGTTTTATTTCCTGTTAAGTCTGGTGAAACTACACTATAAGATGTCCAATTATCATTTTCAGTATAGCGCCACTCACATCCCAAGTTAACACCAACTATGCGATTTTCTAAATCATTTGCATATATATTATTTGGAATAACTCCTTTTGTAATATCAATTTTAAATAAATTATTTTCTTCATAATCTACTCCAACAATATGAACATAGATGTCATTTTCCTCTGTAATATTTCTTATTTGTTCTTGTGTTAGTTGTAATTTGTGTTCTTCATCTGCTGTAAACGAAACTTCATTCCAAGTTTGTTTTCCATCCAAACTATAATCCCAACGTATACCATTTCCATCAAAACGACTTGCTAATACAATTTTTCCAGCATCTGCTCCATCAAATGAAAAGGTTGCAATTGTTTTATCAACTCTTCCTAATAAATAATTAGCTTCTGTTCTTGTAATAGCTGGTTGAAGAACTTTATCTGTTGCACTATCTGGAAGATTACTCCCCTCTGTTAAAATTCTTGTTTGTAAAAGAGTAAATTTGTAAGAGTTTTCTACACTTGTTAATTTAGGTTTAATTAAGTTTGTTAATTGATACATTGGTAATGGATGATATTTTAATTTTTCTGCTAATGCTTCCGCTAATTCATAAAATTCATCTTCTGATTTATTTTTGTTTGCATTGTATACATTAATCAAGCCAAGCCAAGCATCAACATTGATAGGTTGTATTTCTAATGCTTTTCTATATATCTGCTCTTGCTTTGTTAAATCTCCCTCATATACTTTTGCAAGCATAACTTCTTCTTCACATTTTACTAAATTTTCATAGTCATTGATTGCTTCCTGTGCTAATAATGTATATACTACTTGATATGAACCCCTAGCATAATTTGAATTAGCATTTCCCCAACCAAGTAGTAATCTCTCTCCTCTTTCAGATGCTGTCCAACCAGATACATCATTGTCTAGATACCAAACTCCTTTGCCTTGTGCATTTTTCCAATAATAAATCATTGCTGCATGTCCTGGTTGCCCTACAACAACACAAGGTATTCCATGAGACGTACGAACACTTGAACCTATCTTTGATATACCTCCACATACTGCTCCTGATAAGACTATTGGATTTCTAAAAATCATCCACATCTTTTTTAACCCTGGTCTATAAGTTACATTGTATTTAGAAAAAATTCCTTTAAAATAATTGTCCCACTCATCTTTTTTATCTGGATCATAAAATTCAGGTTGATTAAGATTTTCATTTCTATAGTCCAGATAAGGGTGAGGTGATAGATATCTTCCATATTGATCTGGATATTGGTCTACAAATGATTGCGTATATTCATTTAACCATAAAGTTTCCTCGTCGTCTGAAAGGTTATTAAAAATATAACGCATTTCTTCTACACTATAATTCTCGAACCACTGTGTAATATCTAATTTTGGTGTCCCATCTTCATTTAACTGTGGTGTGCCATCGTCATTTCTTAAAACCACAAAATTCCCATTTTTATGCATATCTTTATATGTTTGATAACGTGTTATTGCATCTGATTTATTTTCTCCTCCTGGTTGTAACCATAATCCAAAAGTTTGGGAATGAGTTAATGACATTGCAATAGCCATTCTTGTATATAAATCTCCTAACACTGTACCATATTTTGTTGTTTCTGTTATATTAAAATCTTCTTTATGTGTTTCATATAATCTTGTAAGTTGTGTTAATGTATTATAATATCCACCCTCTGGTTGTCCTCCTAATATAAAATGTTCTAATACATTTATATCACCTGTAAGCCATTCATAAGTTTCTTTATTTATATCACTTGCAAGAAAAAATCTTCTTAATCCATATGGTCCTACTCTACTTATAAGCTCTCTTTTTAAAAGTGTCAATTTAAAATCTTGATTTGACAAATCTGCATTTGCATATTTTGTTTTTATTTCATTATCTAATTCTTCTAAAGATGGAACTAAATTTGTTCCTGGTTCCTGGTAACCTTCTTTTATTAATTTAGCATCTACATAAACAGAATGGTCATTTCCATTTGCTCCATTGTCATTCGCTACTAATTTTAAAAATTTTGCATTTTCAATATCTATTTTGATAAATATGGCATCATTCGATGATTTGATGGCTTGTGGATTATCTTCTGTTTCTAACTTCCACTCCTTTCCATCTTTTGATGTATAAACATAAAATTTAACACCATTTCCAGCATTACCAGATGAAGTATTTACTCCCATATAAGTAGTAAAATAATCATACTCTTGATAATCACTTAAATTATATACTACTTCTGAACTAGCATGTGCCCAAATCCCTTTTTCAAAATTATAATTTCCACCTTCTATTCTTACGGAAAATTCTCCTCCACTTTCTGTTCTATTTAAATATACATTTCCCCATCCTGCTTTTGCGGAAGAATATT
>CAPBNZ010000089.1:0-234 GCA_948585895.1 uncultured Clostridia bacterium
TTCATTATTAGTTGCTGTATTTGTATCTAAATTTGGAAGTTCCTCACTAAATAAGAAATCTAAACTTAGTTTTAATTCATTTGCCACTTTAATATAGAAAATTAAACTTCCACTTTTGATTCCTGTTTCTATATTAGATATATAATTAGCTGAAGAATTAACTTTTTCTGCTAACTCTTCTTGTGTAATTCCTAATAAACTTCTTTTATCAGCTATTTTCTTTCCTATCTTTTT
>CAPBNZ010000089.1:244-6210 GCA_948585895.1 uncultured Clostridia bacterium
AATTCCCTCTCTCACAATATTTTCAATTATATTATGAGTAAGAGATTTTTTGAATAATCTGTTTGTATTGCAACCACTCTTATTTGTAGTAGTTGCAGTTCTAAAAATAAGCAACTTTAAGTTAGTTACTTTCAGCAATTATATCTTTTAAAACATTTTCTTTTAACTTATGAAAAAATTCTTTCTGAATTTCATCTTTATTTATACTATAATTTAACTTTCTTATTGGATTTTCGTTTATATAGTTTTTTTCTATTACTTCCTCTATTCTTTCTCGTATTTCATTTATCATATCTTCTGTTAAATTATTTTTTTCTTGTAATTCTTTATATAAATCATCTTTTATCTCTGTTGTATATTCAATATTATTTATTAATAAGTGCCTAAGAAGATAGCCTAATAATGCAACATTATATGGCTGTTTTATATTTCTTATATCTTCAACTATTTCATTCAATTGTTTCGATATTATTCTTGTCATATCTTCTTCTTCTATTTTAGTTGAACTTTTATAACATTCCACAATATAATAAAAAATAAACCTTCTTTGAATATCATTAAGTAGTCTTGAAGAAATATACTTTACTCCTAATTCGTAAAATCTATCTTCTTCCTCTTTAGTTTTTAACCCACCTGTAATTACGATCACTTCGGGAAGTTTTAGTTCTAAACTATGACATCTTTCAAGCATTTCTAACCCTGTAATTCCTGGCATATATTGATTCAAAATAATAAAATCTGGCATTTCTTTTTGTATTTCTTCAATCCCTTTTTCTCCTGTTCCAACAGTTTTCATTCTCGTAACAAAAGGACAATTCTCTTTTATCATATCTTCTGTTTGTTTTGCTAATGCTTCTTCATCTTCTATTTGAAGAATATAAAAATCCTTTTTCATAAAACTTCTCCTCCTAGCCATATATTATAACATAATATCACAAAAAAATAAATAGTTTTTCTTTTTTGTTCAATCGCTTGACCAGGTAAATAAACTTTTTTTGATATAATTTTAAATAATTGTATCTATGAGAGGAGATAAATTGATGGAATTATCTGACGCAATTGTAGTAAGAATAAAGCAACTTATGAAAGAAAATAATATGAAGATATATGATTTAAGTATTTTAACAGGTATACCTCGTAACACGCTTTCTGTTTTCTTAAAAAGAAGTACCAAAACAATTAGATTAGAAAATTTGCTATATATTTGTGAAGGTTTTGATATAGAGTTAAAAGACTTTTTTGATGATAAAGTATTTAAAAATGTTGAAGCTAAAAATTGGTTAAAAAATCCAGAAGAATAATTATTTGATTCTCCTGGATTTTAATTATTTTCTAAAATAAAAATTTGATTTCTTCGTTTATAATTTGTAATTTTGCATTAAACTGCTTTCCAGATTTAGATTTAAAACCTTTTATTTCTGTTGTTATTCCTTTTTCTAACAATTGTTTAGCGTTTGTTTTTGATATTTTCTTTCCTGATATAGTTTTCCAAATTGAAAATTTACAACCCTCTTTATATCCAGAACAATAATATGATTTATTAGATTCGATAATGTCTTTACCACATAAAGGACAATGTCCTAATATTGTCTTTTCGCTTTTATAGTCTCTCTTTAATTTGAATTTTGACACATCTTTCGTTTCTAAAACATTTTTTATATCTAAAAGAATAGATTTTAATAGCTTATTTTGATCTGCTTTTCCATCTCGTATTTCTTCCTGGATAATCCACCACTTTGCTGTTAAATCTGCTTTTTTCCATTCGTCAGGTAATATCTTATAATATTCTCTACCTAATTCTGTCGAAATAACTTTATCTTTTTCTTCTTTAATATATCCTCTTTTTATCAGATTTTGAATAATGCTCGCTCGTGTTGCACTTGTACCTATACTTCCATTTTCGCCTTCCTTATCCTTATCTTTTCGTTTTAATATTTCTTTTATTTTAGGATCATCAACATATTTTGATATTCTTGTCATATCTTCTATTAGGCTTGCCTGTGTATATCTTGCAAGTGGTTTTGTTTCTATTTCTTTAATATCATTTTTTATTATAATTCCAGTATATAATCCATCTAATAATTTTGACAATGTTGATTCTATATTATCATTATTACTATCCTTATCTAAGTATTTCTTAAATCCTTCATCTAAAATATTTGTTGAACTTGCTTTAAACTTATATTTATTTTGATCTTCTGTTTCTAAATATGTAATCTCTTTTTTTAATGGTCTGATAAATTGGATTAAATAATACATACAAATTTCTTTATATACTTTTTGTTCTTTATCATTCATTTTAGATAACTCTAAATTTATTAAAGTTGGTATGATTCCGTGATGAGCTGTTACTTTACTATCATCAAAACATTTTGAATGAGGTAAATTACTATAATCTAAATCTAATTTTAAATCAATATTTTTTAATACCTTTTTTATAACTTCTGGTGCTTCTTTATAATGTTCTTCATTAAGATATTGACTATCACTTCTGTTATATGTTATTGCGTGATATTTTTCTCTTAAATCCTGCGTTATTTTCAATGTTTCATCAGGCTTAATTTTATATTTTTTACTAATATGAGATTGTAACTTAGTTAGATTAAATGGTAATGGAGCATTTTCATTTTTAATTTGTTTTGTTATATTTACTTTTAGATTTTTATTTATAAACTTATCTAATATATGTTTTAACTCTTCTTGATTTTTATAAATAACATTATCTTTATTTTCTAATTTTGCCTTAACAATATTTCCATTTACATTAATATCTACATATCCGTCATAATATTTTTCTTTTATATGATTTTCAATTGCTAAATCACGATTTACTACTAATCCTAATGTTGGAGTTTGCACTCTTCCTACTGACAATGTGGTTTCATTTAATAAAGAAAAATATCTACTTAGATTTATACCTACAACATAATCTGCTATTGCTCTTGCATTTGCACTCTTTCCCCAAGTCTTATATTTTGAATTAGGTTCTAAATTTCTCAATGCTTTCTTTAAGTAATCTTCATTAAATGCAGATGTTTGTATTCTTTTAACATTACCCTTGAATTTGCAATATTCAATTATTTCATCTATCAATAATTGTCCTTCCTCATCTATATCTCCTGCATTAATTACTTCATCACATTCATTTATTAGTTTTTTTATAATATTAAACTGTTTCTTAGTTTTACCAATAGGAACTTTCCCCCAGTTTTCAAAATATATTGGCAACTGTTTTATTTCCCAATTTTCATTGCTTTCATCATATTCCTCTGGTGTCTTTAATCTTAAAATATGACCATAAGCCCACGTTACTATATAATTTCCTTTTTCAAAATATCCTTCTTTGTTACTTACTTTCCCATCTATTGCATTTACTATTGATTTTGCAAGTTCTGGTTTTTCTGCAATTATTAAACTTTTCATCTGTACCTACTTTCTTAAAGATAAATAATTTTATCATTTTTATCTTTATATCTATTTTTCTTATTTTGCTTTTTTATTTCTTTTGATTTCTTTATATATTCTGACTGTTCTAAATTTTCAAATTCTCTTTCTTCATCAGTTTTACTTTGATTTCCTACAACAATACAACAATATAAAAGAAAAACTATACAAAAAAGCACTATTGTTATGAATACTGTTATAAAAATAGCCATTTTTCAATGTTCCTCCATTATCCTTTGCTAAAAAATACACCGAAGTGTATGCCATCTTTAAATCCTCTTAACATTTTTAGCTCTAAAAGAGGACTAGAAAGCTTGTCTTTCTAAGTGTAACCAGAAAAACCTCCGTTTTTCTTATCCTGCCACTAAATTTCTTACGAAATTTTAGTGGAACACGCAAGTTGCTTTAGTTTGAGATTGTTTTTACATACCTTGCAAATCTTTTCTTTACTTGACTTTGTTCCAAATTCTTTATTACACAACTTGCATTTTTTTATTTTATAACTTCTTAAAACTAACATTTCTTTGTTCCAATATGGATATTTACTTTTCAAATATTTTTCATACTTTTGTTCTAATTGTACTTTTTCTTTACCTATTGAATTATCAAATTCTTTATGACAAATATCACATAATTCTAAAATATTTTCCTCAATACCTAGTCCACCAAATTGCCTTGCTATAAAATGAGCATTAGGTTGTCCTATTCCTTTTTTATTTTTACAATTAATACACATTCCATTATCTCTAATTGCTACTGATACTTTTACATCATAAGGAATATCAGTAGGATTCTTTTTTATTCTTTGGCGTATTTTCCTAATTGATCTCACATATTATCACTTCTTTCTCTTTTGTTTCTTATCTATCTTATAATTTTAGTGCATAAATTCCAAATACTCTTACAGCTAGTTCTTCATATAGTTCATTCCTTGCATAATAAAATGTTCTGCCATATCCCAAGTTGTGTTCATACAAAAATTGTTTAATCTCTTTTCCTTCCATATACACTTCTGATAATATTGCAATTTTCAATTCGCTTTTTGGTTTCATAGAAATTTCAGTTTCTTTTATGTATTCCTCAAACGTACCTTCTAAAAAGTTCAAAAATAATCTAGTTTGTAAATGCTTTTTATATAAGGATTCTAAATAAATCTCTTTATTTGAAAAAACTTCTTTCATCATTTTTTCAATTTCTTTTTGTTTTGCCTGGTCTATTTCTTCTTTACTAAACTTTACGTTTTCAACCTGTGCTGTGAATTGTTTTAAAGTTTTGTAATTTTCTAAAATAACAATTATATTATTTAAACATCTATCAAAACTCATCTTCCTAACATCTATTTTAGATAATTCTTCTTTAATTACTTCTCTCATCTTCTCTAAAAATTCATTATTAGTTTGATTCATTTCAAAATCCTCCTTAACTGTTTATTTTTAACTCCTATCTTCTAAATATATACTGAAGACTTTTCTCTCTTCATCATAATAGAAATTCGATATGTATTGTTTTAAAATTTTTTCATTTAATACAAGTCTTAATCTTTTACGAATGTTTTCTTCTGAATCAAAATAATATAATCCAAAATATATCCAATCATTTTCTCCAACTGTATCTAAACATATTCTTATAACTCTTGTTAAAGGAATATCTTTATCATTAGTTATTCTAAAATCATATTTTAATAGAAATTCTTCTAAATTAACTTCTTCCATTTGGACCTCCTATATTAAATGAGATGTTTAGCCTTATACATATCAATATCTTTCTCAACCTGTATTATTTTCTTTTGATAATTTTCTTCTGTATTTGGAACTTTAAATTTACATTTTTTGCAATCCTTAACTTTCAATATGCCACAAACATAATTACTCTTTTCATATAAACAATATTTTCCATCAAGCTCCTTCATTATTTCCCCTTTCTTTTTGTTTTAATTTTTTAAAAATATTAGGTTTTTCTTTGGAAGATGATAGTAACATCTTTCGATTTTCTAAAAGTATTCTTTCATTTTTTATAGCCATTTCTCTCCAAATTTCTTTATCTTTATACTCCTTATTTTTTTCATCTTTCCAATTTTCTGCTTGTTTTTTCCAATCTTCAGCTTGATTCTTGTAATATTCTAGTTTATCTTTGTACCACTCTTTTTCTTTTTGTAAAATTTTAACTTCTTGCTCTAATACAATTTTATCTTCTTTTACATTTTTATTTTTTCTTTTAGATTGGTCTATTTCAGCAAATCTTCGCCTTAAATATTCTGCTCCTTCCTGATTTATTACATTTTTCCCCTTTTCATTTTTATACATATATCCTTTTTCTATTAGTTCTTTTTTGTAATGAGCTAATAGTGCTAAAGATTTATTAAACATTATACTAATCTCTTTTTGCGTATAAACTTTTTGCCCCATTACAATTCCTCCAATTTCTTTTGTAATAAAATTAAATTTTATAAGTTTTTTATATAATGCTTATAATCCTCTTTACATTTATATAAAAATTTTCTGGTAAAACCTATTTTTAGGAGT
>CAPBNZ010000090.1 GCA_948585895.1 uncultured Clostridia bacterium
CCAGGATATACTCCTATTACTTTTACACTTGTACCTTTATAGCAGGCTTTTAAACTTTCTGTATATCCTTTTTCTCCCCATTTTGTAGCACAATATACTGCTTCTTGTTTATTTCCTCTTAATGCTGCTGATGACATTATATTTACTATTTTTAAATCTTTTTCTTCTTTTACTTTTAAAGTTTCTGTTGAAAATAAAATCATACCTTGTAACCCTTTAAAGCATTTATCTATATCCTCTTTTTGATATTTTGTAGGTAACTTAAATGATGGCTCTCCTGCATTATTAATTAGTATTTTTATATTTCCTAAATTTGATATTTCATTAATAACATTTTTAACAAATTCACTATCTGAAATATCTCCTATAAATCCTTTGTAATTATCTTTATATGTATTATCTAATGTTTTCATTTTTTCAAAGTCTCTATCTATGTTGCATACAAAATAATTCTTTTCGATAAATTGTTTTACAAATTCTAATCCTAGCCCACTTGCTCCACCTGTTATAATTACTATTTCTTTGCTCATTTTGTTTCCTCCTCTTTAACTTTTTTATCTACTCTTTTTCCGAACTTTACACCTTCTAGATCATTCTGCTCTCTATAATAAGTAATATATTGTGCTGTAACCATTGGATTTATGGAAAAGTAGTATTTACAAAGACTTCTAAATAAGAGTAAACTATCATCATTTTCATAAAATAATAATATATCTAGCATCTCATCTAATTTTCTTTGAATATAACTTTCATCTTTTACATTATCTTTTATAATTTTTTCTATTTCAGCTTTTACAATTACATATTTTTGTTTATTCAAGTCTATAATAGTTTTGCACATATCATACAATTCCTGTTTTTCCATAATCCACCTCTATTATATTTTAAATTATACTACTAAAGGTTCTAATTGTTTTATATAATCTAATATTGTATCTAGAACAATATTGATTTCTTCTCCTAGCCAATTATATCTACTATTTTGAACATTTTCTAAAAAGTTAGCATTCTTAAATATTTTGCTTAATTCATTTGCTATTTCAAATGTAGTATTAATTTTTAAATCACTATTAATACAATATATATTAATTAATTTAATTAGCCATACCTTGTCCATATTTCCTTCGGTTATAAGATAATAAAAATCATATATATCTTTGTATCTTGTTGTTCTAATACCATGTTTTAACATGGATAAGAGCTTTTCAACAAAAATTTGCTCTTTAGTATTTATTAATAATGTCATACTGTTACTAAATACTTCAAAGTTAAACATATATTCTTCTTGTTCTATATCTAAATTGTTATGTACTCCAATATCAATTTTAGTTTCTATTTGATTTCCAAATGAATCTTTTAAAACAATATTAACTCTTTTTCCATGATAATCTTGATGCTTTAAAGGTTTTATTTTTTTATTAACTATTATCTTTATTCCATCATCAATTTGATTTAATTTATCAAACAATAACAATATACTTTTATCTTCTAAAGAATATCTAATTAAATCTATATCAATATCTACAGTTGCTCGTCTTTTGTCATTAGTTATATTAAACATAACAACTCCACCTTTGACTGTAATATTGTTTCTATAATTAGATTTGGCAATTTTGCTTAATATTATATCTTGCGCAACTTTTGATGTTGCATAAGCATCTTCATATCCTTTTTCCAAATAAAAGTCTATGCTTTCTAATAGATTTATCACTAAAAGACCTCCCTGTGTATAATTTCAAAAATGTTTTTTCCGTTAGTAAAACATTCTAAATAATCTGCAAGTAAACTCATATCTATTTCATCTGCAATTTCTCTATAATTACTGATTATTTCCTTGTAATAATCAAATGGTATTGTATTTTTATTTCTTATCAGTTCAATTAGCATTCTCTCTTTGTTATAAATATTTATTTGAACATTATTATAATTTATTTGACTTTTTCCAATTTCAAAAAAATGGTTTGCCATAAATATTTGCTCTATTTTATCATTCAATATTTTCTTAACATTGTGTTTTGTAGCTAAAAAATATTTGCTAGGTATGTAATCAGTTAATCCTAAATAGAAAAATGCACTTTCTGATGTAAAAATACTATTAGGATATCTTTTCACAATATATTCCAAAGGATTGTATTTTTCAGTATCTGAATATAGACCACTTTCAATCTTATATAGTTCTTTGTTTGCTACTTTTTTATTTATATTATAATTATCCAATCCATTATTTTTCAATTCACTATATGTATATATCATTTTTTCTCCCCCAACTACATATTAAACTAAAATAAGGCGTCTGTCAATAAAAACGCCTTATTTTAGTTTAATTTTTTACTTTTACTAATCTTTTACTCATATATTTCCAACTGTTTTTTACTTGATTATTAAAACTCCCTAAACCTCCATATTCTTTTTGTGCTCTATCTACATAAGTTAAAAAGTTTCCTTTCTTTACATCTTTAGTATTCTTGCCTAAATAAGAATACTGTTTATATAGTTTTCTTCTTCCTATATTGTTTTGTGTTAAAACAGTATACTTATTTATTGTCTTAATTCTTGCATACATTTTTCTATAATATTTTGATATAGTTTTTTCTCTTATCTTTACAGTGTTTCCGTCATATGAAAATCCTAAATAATTGATAATAGTATTTTTCTCATTTATTTTGTTTTCTAAAACATTAACTTCTCTAATACTTTTATCTTTCTTTATAAAACATTTCGTTTTTTCATTACTTATTTCTAATCGTGGAATTTTTACTTTTATGTCCATAATCTTTTGATATAGTTCTAATATTTTCGATGTCTCTGGTATTATTATGATTATATCATCAGAGTATCTTCTATATATTCCATTATTAGATGTAACTAAATCAGTTATCCATTTATCAAATTTAATCATATATATATTTGACATTACTGAACTAACACCAGATCCTTGCACTATACCATACTTATCTTCATTTATATGAAGATGCTCCTTTTTAAAATTTCTAAATTCTTGTATTTCAAATAATCTTTCTTTTCTTAATTTAGTCAATTCTTTATGAGTTAAATTAAGCTTCGCTAAAATATCATTATACTCTATATATGAATATTTTGTTATACTTTTAAATACTTTATAATAGTCCTTTGGTAAAGTTTCAACTTTTAGCACTTCTTTTAAACATTCTTTTAAATATCTATGGTCTAAATTATCAAAAAAATTACTAAAGTCCGATACTATAATAAAAGCATTCTCTTGATTATTTAAAAATTTAAATACATCTCTTGAAAAGTGTATGTTACTTTTCTGTAAATTAGTTCTATATGCTATTGATGATTTATTAATTCCATTACTCTTGGCATAATTGTTATATCTGTTAGATAATATTTCATTATAATATTCATAAATATATCTGTCTATATGTGAAGAATATCTAATATCTCTAGGTGGTTTTACTACAAGCTCTGTTCCATTAAATTTCTTTTTTTCTTCTTGATAGTGAATAAATGGATAAAAAGGATGTCTTTCTATCCATTTAGGATTTTTTATATTGGAAATATATTTCCAATACTCGTTCTTTCTAGTATCAAAATGCGTATATACTTTAATTTTGTATATTTTTCTCTTTTTCATAATATCCCTTCTTCAAAGCCTACCAATCGGAACGCAGATATCCTTATTGATTGGTAGACCTGAATTGTTCCTAACATATTTCTATGTTATCTGCTTAGCCCTCCTTTACCAAAGAATAGTATGGTATATTATAATGGAGGTAATAGATATGAACACATCATGGTCATTACTAGATATATTCATAGTCTATGCAATTGAAAGATTATGCTATATAAATATTGATATAAATATCAGTATAAATATTAAGCTAATACTTGACATTGCAGTAATATAAATCTCCTATAACTTATCTTATAGGACATGCTTATTATATAATACTATGGAAAATATTTCAAGCATTTAACCCCCAAAAACATTCAAATATTGGATAAATTATCTACATTCTTCTCTTGTTCTTTTATCTCTCTTCCTACTTTTGCTAATTCCTACTTTTTCTAACTTCATCTGTTGTTCAATTTTTATAACCTCTTTAACTTTTGGGATATCTTCTAAAATATAGTTTGCTGTTTTTAGACTTTTTCTATACTTATTTAGCATTGTAGTACATTCATTTCGCTTTTCTTTATATTCTTCTATTAATTTATCATCTGTACAATTTCTTAGCTTATTTCTGTATTTTTGTCTTAAATTAGTAACATCTTTAATATCTTTTTCAGTTCGTATAATATAATTTTTTACATCTACTGTAGTTTTTAGTTTTTCACTTACAATAAGTCTAATTTCATTAGAATATCGTACCATTTTTCTTACTTCTTGTTTCATTTCTGGAGATAGTAGCTGATAGTTTTCTCGTTTTGGTAATAGTCCTAATAGATGAAATAGTAATAAAAACATTGCATCAATTCCACTCATTTTACTAATATTGCTGAATCTACCTTTATATTTACAAACTTTATATTTTTGTTTTTTCTTTTTAGGGTGTATAAATTCCATATATCTATTTTGATAATAATAAGGGTTGTGTTCAACTTTGTTTGCAATGTTCTTTGGCAAATATTTTTCTCCTAATTGATACATTCTTACTGCTTTCTTATCATTTATTGAGCGAATTGTAGGATATTTTCTATTATTATCATCATTTATAATATACCCTTTTTTATACATTGCTTTTTTGAATTGTGTATAACTTACACATATTTTCATTGTTTCATCCATAGCTTGTCTCATTAGGTTATACTTCGTAGGCTCTCCTCTTTTTTCTGCAAAATATATACTTCTTGGTGTTTTTCCTTTTGGATTTTCTATAACTATTAGATTATTTTCTCTACATAGTCTGTCTGAAGTTTCTCTAAATTTATAATATGCACCTTTATTGCAATTAAATTTTTTTCCAGTAAACATATTAACTGAATTTACTACAAAATGATTATGATAAGTTCCTGTATTAAAGTGTGTTGCAACTACAACTTGATATTCACTCCACATTTCTTTTGCTAGTTCTACTCCAATTTTATGTGCAATTTCTGGTGATACTTCTCCTGTTTTGAAACTTTGATATGCATGATATGCTATATTTCCTGTACATTTATCAAACTTTTTCTGTACAAAATTCATTTCTTCATAAGCTGTTTTTTCTTTACAATTTACTCCTGTTACATACATAGTTTTTTCATTTTCGTCAATAGTCTTTTCATTATTTTCTGCATACATTAATACTTGCTTCAAATTAGAAAAGAGTGTCTTTTCTGGATTTTTCGCATAATTTACTACTCGTGATAAACTATCTTTAATTGCCCATATTTTTGTTGTTGCCATCTTTATCACCATCTTCTTTATTGTTATATACATCTAAAAAATCACTTTGCATCTTTTCGATTTTTTCTCTTACTTCTTCATTATTTAGATAAGGAAATTGATATTTTAAATCAGTTATTCCTGTATATATTTTGTAAATTTTTTCATCTGGTACTTCATAAATCTTTTGTTGCAATCCTGATTTTCTTAAATAACCTGATAAAGATAATTTACTCTTTTTCGCATTTCTTTGTAACTTTTTCTTTTCATTTTCACTCACTCTAACATTAATTCCTATTGTTCTATTTCTCATAATTTTTCACTTCCTTTTTGATAAGTTTTCGTTCTATTTTTTTATGAAATCTTTCTTAAAAGTTTTCAATTTCTCGTTTAATTTTTTATTTTACTTTCTAATTTTCTAGTAGGGGTTATAGGGGACAAAAGTCCCCTTTCAGCGTAAGCTGTCGGTTTTGTGGCAATACAAAACCTATGCTCGCTACACTTATAGATATTAAATTTGGCAATACATTTGACTATTTGCTCCTACCAGTAATTTCTTATACATATATTAGTTCATTTAATATAATTTCTTCCGCTGTATTTTTAAAATTATTCATCATACTCACCCAATAAAGTTGGTCTGTATTTTTCATTTCTTCTGTTAAATTGTTTTGTTCTTTTAATTGCTCTATAATTAAATCAATTCTTTCTTGTGCTGTTTCTTGGATCTCTTTTAAATGTTTATTCAATGTTCCTTTTGTAAACATTATCATATATTCTGCTTTTTTATTTTCTTTTAAGAAATTTAATCTCATTCTTCCATACTTATTTAATATAATTTTTTCTTCT
>CAPBNZ010000091.1:0-5635 GCA_948585895.1 uncultured Clostridia bacterium
CAATTGTTATGAGAGCCGAAAAAAGTTGTAGATAACTACGCCAACGGCACCAAATAAGGTTTTGAGAGCTTTATGAGAAATTGAATAAGTAGAAAATTCTATTATTTTTCTAACAAATTTGATCACATTTTCTAACACTTTGTAAATAGTTGTTGTTATTTTGAACGGTTGCAATAACTTTTTCTATGACCTTAAACTAACTTGAATTATCTATATTTTCATAAAGATTGTTCAAATCTTTGTCTTTCATTTCATAAATTTCATTCTCGTTATAATTAGTCAAAATAAATTGGAATTTAGCCATTAACACTTGTGCTGATACTTCTTTATTTGTTTCATCTAAATGAGTATAAATCATAGTAGTTTGAATATTAGAATGTCCTAGCCATATTTGAATATCTTTAATTGGAACTTTATTTTGCACCAATAAAGTAGCACAAGAATGTCTTAAATCATGTAAACGGATTCTTTTTAATTCGTAATCTTCTAATAGTTTTGAAAATGTATGACTTAAATAGCCTGGTTTCATAAGTTCTCCATTTGGCATTAAACAAACATAATCTTTATATTTGTTACAATAAGTATTACCAAATATCTTTTTATATTCTGCATACATTGCTTTATATTCTTTTAATAAAACCTCTATAAAATCAAATAATGGCAAAGTACGATAAGATGATTGCGACTTTGTTTTATTCTTAAATACAAACTGTGTTTTACCATTAATCTTAAATCGTTGAACGGTATGTTTTATAGTAATTGTTTTTCTTGTAAAATCAATAGAATCCCATTTTAAACCTAAAACTTCTTCACGTCTTAATCCATAAACTGCTGCAATAATAACTTCTAGGCGAATCGTAGTATTTTCTGCAACCTCAAATAAATGTAGTAATTCTTCATGTTTATAAAAATTACCAATATAATGGTCTGATTTAATAGGTTTTAAGTTATTAATAAAATTGTATTCAAACAATTCTTGTTCAACTGCTCTGGTAAAAATACAAGATAGAATAGACCTATGATGTTTTACTGTATTTGGTTTTAATCCTTCGCTAAATAAATATTCAATGTAGTTATAAATATCAGCTAGTGTAACATCCTTTAAAAGTAGTTCTTCATTTTCAAAATAAGGAATCATTCTGCCATTAACATGGTCGTAATATCCTTTATAGGTACTTTTAGCAACTTGATTTTGAATCGAATTAAGCCATTCTTTAATGTATTCGCTAAACAGCATATCACGATAATGTCCCATTTTTTGAAGTCTTTGCTCTCGTGGATCATCTGATAATTTATTAACTAAATCAGTAATAATTCTTTGAATTAAGTGAGTATTTGGATTTTGTACAATTACATTCATTAAAGAATTTATCATTTCTTCTTTTGATGTGTTATACCAAGCAGATAAACATTTCGTAATTATTAGTTCTTCTTCATTTGATAAAGTTCGATTATTTAAACTAAGTTGTTGAGTCTGATTATCTTTATTAGTTTGAGGTAATAAAGATAATTCCATAGATTTGCTTTGATTTTGTTCTTTTAATAATTGTTCGGCAGTTTTCTTGTTGTCTATATAAGAATCTTTACTATAAATCATACGAATATCAGAGAGTAATTTTTCAGCTTTCATTTGATTTACTTTTTTGCCATCAGCTATAACGGCCGTTGGTATCCATTTTTGAGTTCTTTTATTGTTTGGATATACATTTAAGACAACATAATAAACTAGCCCTTTTATTTGTAAGCTACCTGTTACCAAATAGTTCCTCCTTTCCGTATAACAGTTTACTTACCTATAGCTTTTGTATTATATCATAAGTTTTAAATTATGATAACCCTTTTAATTTTTATGTATCTTTAATTATAGGTCAATTTGTTCATCCAATAAGTATTGAATAATGCAAGATTTTGGAATTTTATATTCTCTGCCTATTTTCATAGATTTAATTTTTCCTTGTTTTAGTAGTCTATAGGCAAGAGTAACACCAATATCACCAAGCATTTTTCTCATTTGTTCAATATTTACAATGTCTGGATAGTTAGTAAACATTATACTGTAGTTTTCTTTTACATTTTCGCTCATGTTTTTTCACCTCCAATTCTTTTAAAATAAAAATAGACTTAAATGTTCAAGTCATAATAATATTAGTATTTAATTATTGCAGGCATATCACTTGAATATGCCAAATCTTTCTTTAGTTCAAATCTTTTTCTTTCTGTATTATAACGATAAGCACTTGAACAATTTTTTCTTAAAGCAACTTTAGATATAGGACTAAAATAAGAAAGTTCTATTGTAGCTTCTCTATGTAGCTTATCCATAATTGCTTTTTCTTCCATTCGTTTTTTATTTCTTTTTTTCTTCATAATTTCTTTTGCTTGTTCATTATGTTTTTTAATATTTTCTTCTTTTCTGTTAGCTTTTTCTTGTTGATATAGAGCAGATTTAGATAAAATTCTACTAATCTGACTAATAGATAAATTTACTTTTTTACTAATTTCTGTCAAGGTTAATTTATCTTTAAAATAAAAATCGTAAATTAATTCATTTCGTTCTAAATCCATTTTCTTCAATAATCATCAGCTCCTAAAGTTATAATGCAAAAATTTGCTAACATTTTTTAAATATAGAAAACTTTATATAAAGACTTGAAAAAAGTGTTTATATAATGTATACTAATATTGACAATAAACAAAAAATGACAATATTGTCTATCGACAATTTAATATATATCATATTATTGTCTATAATGTCAATAACTTTTACTAAAAAATATAAAAAGTTTTTTTAGGGGGGAATATGGAACAGAAAAATAAGATAGAAATGTATATAAATGAACATCTTAAAGAAGAACAACTAAGAGTACCTATGTTAGATTTTGAAATAAATGAGGAAGGGGATTATCAATATACTACAAAAGTATATGAACAACCTAATAAAATAGGAAATATAGTTTTAGATTTTATACAACAGGAATTAAAAGAAATGTCTTATTTTATTTTTAAGTTTTATGGATTTCAAACATTACTAACAGAAAAAGAGAGAAAAGAAATATTAGCTTTAAATCCAAACGAAAATAAAGAATTAAACAATAAAATGGATAAACTATATAGTAAGTACCAAAAAGAATTCGAAGGCTATAAAAGGCAAATAATTGATATTATAGAATACTGTTTATTTAAGGATAAAGAAGAATTAGAAGATTTGACTCCATTAGAAAAATTACATTTATTTATCAATACAAATAAAGTAGAAGAATATTCAATTCTAAAACACAATGAATTTAAGAAAGTAATAAAAATAAATAAAGATACATCTAAAATAACAGAAAAGGAGCTAATACAAACTATAAAAGATAAAGATAATAACAGATATGGTATTCAAGAAATTTATAATATTGATAATTTCTATAATTTACTATTTTTAGAATTGTATTTTATTCTACAGGAAAAAATATATCTTAAAAAGTGTAAGAACTGTGGCAAATACTTTTTAACAACAAATTCAGCCGTTATTTATTGTGATAATGTATTTGTAGATAAGAAAACATGTAGAGAAATAGGGGCAAGTAAAGTATTTACTAAAAATCTAGAAAAAGATGAAGCTTATAATTTGTATCGAAAAGTGTATAAGAAAAAACAGGCATTAGCTAAGTCAAAAGGTGGAAGTTTTGAGATTGAATATAATAGATTTAAGTATCAGGGAAAAGATAAGAAAAATGCCTATAAGTTAAAAGAGATTACAAAAGAGGAATTTATAAAATGGCTTAACAAACAATAATAGAATTAATAAAATGCACAATTACTGTTAAAGTATTTGTGCATTTTAAGAAGCATCTTCTACTAATTTTTTTAATTCTTCAAAATCAATATCTAAAACAATACATAAACCAATTAACTCAAAATCTTTTACACTTGTTTTAGCAGTTTCAATTTTATATAGTTCAAAACGGTCAAGTTCAATACCAAGTAATTCTAATTTGTGAGATACTTCCGTTTTTGTATAATGTTTTTCTTCTCTATGTTTTTTAATTAAATCACCGATTACATTACGACAATTATTAAATTTTTTCATGCTAAAAACCTCCAAAAATCAACAAAAATATGCAGATAAAAAATAAAAGTAAAAAAATTTTCAATTTTTATTGATTTTATAATAATTTTCATGCTATACTGTGTATGAGGAATACACATACACGAAAAATCATAGAAAAACAATGAATAATTTCCAAAAAGTATTGAAAAAATAGTAATAGTTATGTTATAAATAAATAAGAAAAAAGTAATAGGAGGATTACATAAGATGAAAAAACAAATCTTAACAAACCAAAAAGAAAATAGGCGGAATTACGCTGATAGCGTTAGTTATCACAATTATTGTTTTATTGATTTTAGCAGCAGTAAGTATTAGTACATTAACAGGAGAGAATGGAATTTTAACGAGGGCAGGAAATGCTAAAGAGCAAACAGAAATAGCAGATGTAAAGGAAAGAGTGCAAATTGACATATTAGGAGTACAAGAAGAGAATCAAAGTGGAGATATTACAAAAGGACAATTAGTAGGAATATTAGAAAAGTATTTTAATAATGTACCAACAGCAGAAGAATTACCAGACGATTTATCAGAATTAGACTTAACTACAAAAGAAGAATATGGAAGTCATATTATTAAAATATCAGATATATGGAATGGAACGTTTAGTTGGGAATCAAATAAAACTTTAGCAAAAGATGTTCTAAAAACGGATGCTACTGCTACAGAGGAATCATCTAAAAGCCCATATGTAACATATAATGGATTAGATTGTAGAGTATTATATAACGATGACACACATGGAATTCAAATAATAACAGCTGAAAGTGTTGGAGACGTAACATTAGGCTATGGCGATACTGAAGTTGAGGCATCAGACTTTACCTATGATGGAACAGCAACAGTAAATGACAATTTTAAAAAGGCTGCAGCATCATATAATAATGCAGTAGATACTTTAAATAACAAAGCAAAAACATATATGGATGAGAAAGGAACCGCAACAGATGCAAGATGCTTAGGAAGTATTCCAACATTAAATAGTAGTTCAAAATTTCAAGGTGATACTACTTCAGAGATGTGGTCTGGCACTTATACTTATTTAGAAACTTATAGTTGGAATAATAAGTTTAAAAATACTGATACTAATCACTCGGAAGATGTAAAACAACTTAATGATTTAGGATTAAATGCAAGTTCTGGATATACATGGTTGGCTTCTCGCGATGTGAGCTCTATTTCTGGGGACGCGCATTTCCGTGTGCGCATTGTGAACTCTAGCGGCTACACGTACAGCGGCGACTTGTGCCGTGTGTATTCTGACGGTACTGCTACCAGCGATGCGCCGATCTATGGGTTTCGCCCCATTTTCCTTCTACCATCTAATGTCGTGATTAGTGGTGGAGATGGAAGCAGTGAGTTTCCATATGTAATAGAGTAGTTGAAATAGTAGAGAAAAATGCTCGTGGAAGGCCTCCGTGTCTTCCCGAGCTTCGGCGAAAAAGTATTTTAGGAGAACTTATTGTTATGGGAGTAAAAAATATAATACAAGCAGTAAAAAAGGTTCATACAGAATATATTGTGCTAGTTAAAGAAGGGAGT
>CAPBNZ010000091.1:5722-6004 GCA_948585895.1 uncultured Clostridia bacterium
ATGAATGTTTGTGGTTTTCCAATAAATAGCATAAATAGAATCGTAGCAAAATTAGAAACCAATAAAATAAATTATTTAATTTTAGATAAGAGAAATAATTATGACATAGAAGAAATGTACAATAATAAGAACCTAAACACATATAATAAATTTTATAATGAGTCAAAGTGTTATATAAACAAAGTAGCAAGAATAAATAATATCAATGAATTTTTAATAAACAATATAAATAAAGAATATTTTAAAGAAATAATAAATTCAATGGAAGAAATTATAAATGAA
>CAPBNZ010000092.1 GCA_948585895.1 uncultured Clostridia bacterium
TATGTTATCTAATTCTTCTCCTTCAAAGTTTTCTTCCATTCTTTTTCTCCTTTCAATTTTTGTTCATTATATTTATATTTAATATAATAACCTATTTTTAATTAATTTACAATGAATTTTTCTATTTTTTACAAAATCGATTAAAATTATTCTATATGATTTTTATGATTGGTAAATGTTGATTTTAACCATTTTTATTTAAATATGTTTCCAAAATGTATACAGCAGATATCGTATCTACTATATCTTTCTTTTTATTCTTACGAACTTCTAAAAAATTCATCGTTTTATGAGCTTCTACTGTTGTTAGCCTTTCATCTATGGTTTCTATTTTTAACTTATTGTATTTACATTTTAATTTATGGACAAATTCTTGTGTTATTTTGGCTCGTTGTGATATAGTTCCATTCATATTAAGTGGCATTCCTACTACAATTGTACCTATCTCATATTTCTCTAAAATTTCATCTAATCTTCTTAAGATAACTTTATCAGAACCATTTCTTTGTATTGTTTCTAATCCTTGAGCTGTAATATTTAAACCATCTGTAATGGCTACTCCTACTCGTGCTTCTCCATAATCAATTCCTAAAATTCTCATCTTATTTTACATCTAATCCTATATAATCTTTTACCATTTTTTCTAGTAATTCGTCCCTCTCAATTGCTCTTATTTTATTCCTAGCATCTTTATGACTAGTAATATAAGTTGGATCACCAGATAATATATATCCAACAATTTGATTAATTGGATTGTATCCCTTTTCCACTAATGCGTCATATACTTCTTTTAGGGTTTCTCTACATTTTAAATTTTCTTCTCTTTCTACTTCAAAATGCATTGTCTTGTCAAATTCCATTCTTCTAATCCTCCTTTTCTTTTTTATTATTTCGTTATTGGCATTATATGTTTATAAGTAATAATTATTAAATATTGGTTATATCACTTTCCTTGCTATCTGCCTGGTCTAAGTATTGTTCTAATTTTTTTAATACTTCTTCTAGTCCTGTTCCTTTATAATAAGTAGATATAACAAAATTTAATTTTGGCATTGCAATTTCTTTACAAGATATTTTCTTTTCACTTTTTCCTAGTTGTGTTACTTCTAAATTTAAGGTCTGCTTTTCTTCCTCTGTTAGTACAATTGGCATTGCTTCTATCTTTTCTTTTATTTCATTTAAGAAATCTGCTACACCATTGGTTTCTACTCCTGAAAATGCAATAACAAATTTTGGTCCCATATAACGTACAAATACATAATCGTTTGCTATATTTTCAGATATATACTTACTAATTTGTTTGATTACTTTATTTCCCAATTCTCTACAATATTTTTTATTAATTTCTTGAATGTTTATTATTTTAAACATACATATAGTTGATATTGTGTACTGGTCTATAATTTTTTTCCCTTCTCCATACAGATATTCTTCTGAATATAATCCTGTAAATAAATCTTTTCTAACAATTGATTCTAAGGTTTTTTGATGGACTACCGTTTTTAAAACAGAAACAATATTTTCCTTAATAACTTCTAAAACAGTAGTATCTACATTATCAAAATCATGTGGTGTTCCACTTTCTAAAATCCAATAACCAATATAGACATTGTCAATATAAAGAGGAAAAAATATAGCAGATTTAGCTCGTCCAAACTCCATTTTTTGATATGGAAGTCTTTCCTCTTCTGTATTTACTGTTACATATTTAGGTGTTGCTGATTCAATACTATCTTTAAACATATCTACATTTTGTAGGGCTTTTAATGCTGTCCAGTGTTTTGAATCTACATTAGAAGCTTTTACTTGATATTCTGCACCATCAAATACAACAATAGTTGAGTACTTTATTTCATATCTTTCAATTAATATGTCATTAATCTTTTTTATTTTTTGTTCAACTGTTGATGTTTCTCCTATGGCATTCATAAAATCTTGAACAACATATAAATTTGTAATCTTTTGATTCATGTTTTTGAATTTTTGTATTTTTTTGTGAATTGTTACATTATATGCTACTAATCCTAACACAATTAAGACTAAGATTACTACTACTGCTATTATCACGCTGTGTACCCCTCCTCTTTTTCCTTTTCAATTAATTTTCCTAATCTCTAACTTTTATCAAACTAATATCTCCTTTTCATTTTATCTAATGTACTATTCATATCAGGTGAAAAGCCTTTCCTTGCATTTGCATGTGCTGATGGTGGTTGATAAGTTTGATTATTTCTAGGTGCAGATGTTACAATTGGATATAATAGATTTCCTAATTGTCTTAAGGTTTGTAAAAATATTTTAGAATATCCTTTTAAAGATATTTCACATTCAATCATTCCCTCTAAATATCTTATATAAGTTTCTTCTTCAAATGGAATGGAAACATATTTAATTCTATCTCTATCAAACAATTCTGTCATAAAAGACATGGCTGGATCATTATAAAATGCCATTCCTCCAATTATGGTTTCAGCTTTAATTCCTCTAATTTTTACTACTTTATTTAGTACAATTCTTAATTTTCTCTCATCTAAAATATTTTTCACTTTCAACTGCTTTAAAAATGCTGTAAGAGGCTGTATTGTTAATATATCCATACTCTGCACTAAATACGTTTCTTGTGATTGTTTAAAGTAACCAAGTGGTGTATCAAAATCTGTGTCTATTAAAATTAATGAATGGTTTTTTAATAACGTTTCTAATATTTTGTCTACTTGATTTATGATGTCATTTTCATCTGGTAACGAAGTATATACTGTAAGATTTTTATTAACATTAATTCCTCTTGCAACTCCTTGTGCAAGACCTTCTATACTATGAGTCGCTGTTTCTCTTAATATTTCTTCGTTTTTAGTGTAAATATAATAAGAATTTCTATTTCTAGTTGTATCTAAAATAGCTGTATTAATTCCAATAGATGACATTAATTCTGCTATATTATTTACAATAAAAGAAGTTCCATTTTTACTAGTTCCTACAAAAGTAACCAATTTTTTATCTGGTGTTAATAAATTAGATAAATCAATTTCTGTATACATTTCTTGTTTATTTGGCTGATATGAATTTACTTCATAATGATTTGCCCTAATTGGATTTAGGGTCGTTTGTTGCATTGTTCCAGTTTGATATTGTTGCACTGGTTGGTAAGGTATTTCTGGCTCTTGTTCTTCTAGCCCTGGTAATATTATATTGTCTGTTTCAGATTCTTCATCAAATCCAGGCAATATTACATTTTCTTCTTCTGGTTCCTCGTCAAATCCTGGTAAGAATGTCTCCTGCTCTGTCTGCGTAGCTTTCGTTGTTTGCATCTCTGACTCTTTGGTATTGTTAAATCCTGGAAGAAATGTTTCTTCTGGTTCTTCTGATTCTAATCCTGGTAATATAAAATCCTCCTCCATAGAAATAGGTGTTTTTCTTGGTCTTCCTCTTCCTCGTTTGGTTGGTTGTGATTGGTTTAATGATACGTCTTCTGTTGAAACAGGATTTTTTCTTGGTCTTCCTCTTCCTCGTTTTACTGGTTGTGCTATTTCTTGCGTCATTGGTTGTACATTTTCTTGTGGTTTTTCTTGGTCTCTCAAAGTTTCTACAATAGGTGGTTCTGATTCTACATATTGTGTTTTGTGTTGTAAGGTAGATTGCAATGGTTGCTGTATCATGTCATCCTCTGTAACATTATTTACTACCTTTTTCTTTGCTAATTTCTTGGTTCCATTCATATTAACTGCTGATGGAATAACAACTGGTTTTGAAAGAATGGTTTCTCTATTTTTTGGTTTTAGCAATACTTGACTTGGTCCATCATCTTTTGCATTTTTCTCTTTTCGCAAAGCATCAGAAACACTATTATTAAAAGACATAATTTGTTGGTACTTAGTTGATTTTTCTTCTAATACAGCTCGTACATTTAAAGGTAAAAATTTTGTTATAATTCTCAATTGTGTATCATTATATTGTGCTGCTATATTATTAAAACTATCAATGTATCTATCCTCATTTTTTCCCAATCTTTTATAATGGGCAACAATGTTCTGAATCTCCATTTCACTGACATCATTTTCATTTTCTGCTTGATAATTTACTTCTTCTGTATCTATTTTATAATAAGATTTTGCTTCTTTTTTTACACGTGGTCTATGAATTAATCTACAAACCTCATCTACACTTCTATCATTTCCTATGATAGCATTATAAACTCCTATTCCAAATAGTTTTACTAACATTTGTTCCGATTTTGTTCTTCTATCAGAACAAATTAAAATAATAGGTGTATCATTTCCCCTTACATTAGAAGCTTCATCACTTATACTGTCTAGTTTTTCAAAAATAAATTTATCAATTTGGTCATATTGTGTGTGTGTAAAAGCTTCTAAATCTTCGCTTATGACAATTCTATCATAAGTTTTATCTTTTTGTAATTCTTTTAATATTGCATTAAAGTAATATACATTTTTATAAGATATAATTTGTTTGTATTCCTTTTGATATTTTTTAACAATCGATTCTGATATCTCTTCATTACTTACAGCAAATAAGACTTTCATTTGTTACCCCCTTCCAAATTTTACAAATACCGCAAAGGCAAGTGGTAAAATCTGGCATATAATTAAAAGTGTGACACAAGTTACAATAAATGCCATTCCTCTTTCTAGTGTATCTAATTTTCTAATTCCAATTACATATTGATGAATTGCTCCCACAGCTATCCCTAAAAAACAAATTGGTATACTATATATTCTAACAATATTTAAAATATAAGCAACCATTCCATATGTGTCAGAACCATATTTAACTTTATAGTCTTCTAATGAATTAGCAGCATTTTCTTTTATTTCGACAATTTTGCTTTCTGTTTGTTTATCAATAACTTTCTCTGCTGCATATATTTTATTCGTTATTAAAAATACCCCCATAACTAACATAACTATGGTAATGATTATGATTCCCTTTTTCATAATGATACCCCTTTCTAAGTCTTCTTTTTCTTCTTTCTATTCATTCTCGCTTTAATATCATACAATAAATTGTAAAAAATAGCAAGAATTTTTTATAATTTATTGTATAAATATTTCATATGATGGTAAACCCCATTTGCCCAATTTTTATCGGTTGCATATTTTGTATTAACCCCTTTTAAAGTGGATCCATTGTAGTAAATTCCTAATGCTTTTTCTCCTCCATAAATGTTTGTTCCTTTTGGATTCATATAATATTTTACAAATACTCTAGCAATTAAATCGATACTTTCTGAATAATTGGAAAAATGATAAGCACCATTATAAGGATTAGAATCATAAGCACCATAACCAAATAAATTATTTTTTTCTCTAGCAATTTTAGAAGTTCCCCATGCACTTTCGTGGATTCCTACTGCTGCAATAAAAATTCCATTTATGTTATATTGTTTTTCTATGTAGTAAAAATACTCTGCATTATTTTCAAATATTTTATTAGAATCTTTGCTGTCTGATAAAACCTTTTTAAACTGTTCTAGCGTTAGTCCACTTGGTTTGTTTAATGCCATTTCAAAACTTAAATTTGAAATTAGTTGTTCTTTTGGTAAACCTACGTTTTGTATTCCTTGTTTTTCACTATCGTTTATGTAAGTTGTACATTCTGATTTAACATATCCTATTGTTGTAGTAGAAGAAATTTTATACCATTGTTCTTGTATTTCCAATACTTTTAATAAATTTCCTCTGGATAAGGTTGCAATTTTTTGCGATTGTTCCTTTGGTTCTACCATTACAGCTAATCTGTCTGATGTTACATATAAAGTATCTCCTACTTTTACTTGATACTTATTACTAGCTCCTGTCCCAATTTCAACAATTTTATCAATAGATGCTCTTGTTATCTTACTGGCAATCTGTTCTTCTTCTACCAGCTCATTTTTTTGGTATATCTTTTTAATTGTGATTTCTTGTTTT
>CAPBNZ010000093.1 GCA_948585895.1 uncultured Clostridia bacterium
TAAAAACGCACGCGAGAAAAAAAGAAGAATTTTATCCTCTTTGTTCGCTTTTTTATCTTTCATTAGAATCACCAGTTTCTAATATTTTTTCTTTTAACTTGTACCAACTGCTATCAATTTTTAAATTACTATTTTTTTCAATATGTTCTATAATTCTAAATAACAAACAAGTGCCTTTTCTTATATCAACTTTTAGAACAGTTACATATACACCATTGTGCTTGCAACGAAGAATATCTCCTACTTGTAATAAGTTCATCAATCTATAATCTGATTTTTTTATATTTTGTACGGCAATATCATCTAAAGAAATTATTTCAAATATTTCATCTTTTGTTCTAGCATACATTCCTACTTCTGGTTTATCCATTTCAATTACACCCTAAACATCTTCGATATAATTCTTTTGCATCATATCGTAAAGAATGCTAAGTATTTCAATACCGTAGCACTCTATAACCCTCAAATTTTCGTGAATGATAATAAACTCTTGATGAAATTTTTCTATGTTTTCAGGTTGTTCATCTCCATATAAAACATAGTAATTATAATTTACACCTTCTCTGTGCATTTTTTTAAAATCATACTCTTTAATAAAATCATCAAGATTTTTAGTATCTACAATTTTCATCATAGTAATTTCCTCCTTTCTCATTAAGCCAGTCATAATCGAGCAACTTTAATTCTCTTGTTCTTTCTTGTATAGCTTGTAACTTCTTTTCGCGAAGTTCTAAAGCTATATTTATATAAGTTTTTATACTTCTTTTGTTGCCTTTAAATATTTTAACTTCAATATATCCAAATTGTTGAAGTCTTTTTAAAGACCTCTGTATAGTCTTTTCGGATACATCTAGAAATTCAGTTAAATAGTCGTTCCCAGAATAGCAGCAATTTTTTTCATTGTTTGCTAATCCAGAAATCAAAGAATAAAGAACTACATCAAAATCAGTTAGTCTTCTATCTTGTAAAACCTTCATGTCTATTATGCAAAAACTTGGTAGCGATAAAGGTCGTGAACTTTCAATTTTTGACTCATCTTTCAATTTTTTTCTACTCCTTTCGCTGAATATACCCTAAATTTTAATTTTAACGACTATTCTAGCGACTTTTAAGCATTCGGAGTAAAATCCCTTATTCTCCACCATAGGGAAATTAGTCGAACTATTTCGACTTTCAATAAATAAAGGTTAATCTCAATTAATCTTTTTTGTTTGCTGGAAAGTAGTTTGATGTTTGAAGGACTAAGTTGACCATTACTATTTTTTTCTGATGTATTTAACTTTTTTTTTGAATTTATGGAAATTCTATAATATATCACTATTATAAAGGTTAAAAATAATGTATAATTTAGATGGTGGTAATGATGAAAGAAACTATTAGTAATTTAAAAAGAGTCTATAAATATGGAAAGAAATATAAAAAAAATTTAATCATTTTTACCATAATATCTATTTCAAATATTGCTATAAATATCATCTATCCTATTGTTACAGCTAGACAATTAGTAGCTTTATCATCTTCATTATATATGGAACTTTTAATTGCAGCACTTATTTGCTTTGGAATGTCATTTTTATGTGATTTTACAACTGTTGCTTTAAGAAAAAATACTCAAGTGTTTTTTCGAGGGACTACTAAAGACATACAAATTGATGCATCTCGTGAAATACTAAAAATTGAATTAACTTCTATTGATAAAGAAGGAAGCGGAACTTTCATTCAAAGAATTAGTAATGATACTGATGAAATGTCTAGGATATTTACTAGAGGAATGGGTTATTTAACTGGGATATTAACAGATATAGGGATTTATGTAGCAATTTTTATTGTAAATAAGATTGTTTTTTGTTATTTTCTAATATGCTCTGTGTTGTTAACAATGTTACATTTATTAAAAGTACGGAAAATGAATGAAGAAGATAAGAAGTATCGTAAACAAAGAGAGAAAACAAATAGTCTAGTTGGGGAATTGGTACGAGGAATTAGAGATATAAAGATGCTTTATGCAAAAGAATCATTTATTGAAAAAATTGAAGAAAATATAGATGACTTAACAAATAGCCAGTTTGCTTTACGTAATGTAGAAATCAATTATAATTGTATTATTGATGGTGCTTATGATTTATGTGAGATTATACTAATTTTTTTATTCATATACCTTATGACAAATAATTATCTAACAATGGCCTCAGCACTAGTGTTATATAATTATCGTTCTCGAGTGTTTAGCAATTTAATGAAAAATGTTGGAAGTTTGTTACAGGAAATAAAAGGATTTAATTTATCATGTAATCGTGTTTTTTCTATTTTAGATAATAAGGAATTTAACAAAGAAGTCTTTGGTACTGAACACATAGAAAAGATTAAAGGAAATTTTGAATTTAAAAATGTTCATTTTGGATATGGTAATAATGAGGTTTTAAAAGGAATGAGTTTCAAGGTGAATACAAATGAGACTGTGGCTTTTGTAGGTAAAAGTGGCGTGGGAAAAACAACTATATTTTCTCTTTTATGCAAATTATATGATATAAATTCAGGAAGCATTTTGATAGATGGTAAAGACATTAAAACTTTAGATGAAAGTTCAATAAGAAATAATATTACCATCATTAGTCAAAATCCATACATTTTTAATATGAGTATAAAGGATAACTTTAAATTAGTTAAGAAAGATATAACAGATCAAGAAATTGCTAAGGCTTGTAAATTGGCTTGCTTAGATGAGTTTATTAATAATCTGCCAGAGGGATATAATACAATCGTTGGAGAAGGTGGCGTAACTTTATCTGGCGGGCAAAGGCAACGATTAGCCATTGCTCGTGCTTTTATACAAAATACAAAAATAATTCTTTTTGATGAAGCAACATCCGCTTTAGATAATGAAACACAAGGATATATTCAACAAGCAATAAATAATATGAAAGACAAATATACTATATTAATAATTGCACATAGATTATCCACTGTTATAAATTCTGATAGAATTATGCTTGTAGAAGACGGTAAGATAAGTGATGTAGGAACACACAAAGAATTATTATCTAATAACAAGATGTATAAAAAATTGTATGAAAATGAAATTTTAGATCAATAATGGTAAAATATGATATACCATAGTCAGTTAATAAACTATTACTGACTATTTCTCTTGCCTAAAGAGTTGTTGTACTTCTCTTTAAATGTCATCTTTAAGGAATTAAACAATCAAAAAGTGTAGTTTTTTATTGTGGAATTTTCAGTAGAAAAATCAAAAGAAAATGAAAAACAAAAAGAATACTATTCTGAAAAACATACAACCAAAATTCAGATTATAATAGAAGAAAGAAGAAAGAAAATTGTATTTATAGCCTTTGATAAAGGTATTACATATAATTTTAAGTTATTTAAAGATTCTACAATTGAATTTGATAGACTCTTTCATTTTTTAGCAGACAGTGGTCACTAAGAAATTCAAAATTTGTTTGAAAATGGCTGAATGAAAAAAGAAATGAAAGATGAATTCTCTATCGAGCAATGAAAAAGAATTCATTTATTGATTTTTAGTAATAGCGAATCAATAAAACATGTGAATTATCAACTAAAAGATTTTATAATTTAAAAAACATTACAGAAATCGCAAAAATTGTTCTGATTTTAGAGCATTTTTTGTGTTTTTTTATATGATTACTTTCTTTAGTTTAATTCTGCAACAATTCTAATGCATTTTCAAACAAACCTTTCTATTTCTAAATTTTATAATCTTATATTAGATAATGGTTGAATGCGTTTAGGTTGTATGCTATAATTTGTTATAGTTAGGGAGGATGAATAAAGAAATATGGGAAAAAAAGGATTCGAATTAAAAGAAAATGAACAGCTATTTGCTGGAAATGTTACAGGCGATTGTTGGAAAATGCCAAATCAAACGATTGGAAGACAGGTCTCAGGAAAATATCATTTTACGGATAAGCGTGTTGCTTTTTTAGCTACGGGGTTAGTTGGCACAGGAAGTGTAAGTTGGGAAATTGAAATGAAGGATATTGCTACAGTTAAGACATGTACTACTCCACCTTTCTTTCCATTTGGTATTTTGATTACTATGAAAAATGGGGATAAATATAAACTATCTATTTTAAAGCGAAAAAAATACTTTGAGTGGATTTCACAACATGTAGCCTAAAATCCATTCTTAAATGGTTCAAATTAAGAATAATCTTTTCTATCAATGAAGGTTATTCTTTTTTACTATATAAAGATTATGTTTTTAACTTGTTTAAATATAGGAATAAATACTTCCTTCCAGCATATTTTTTAATAGAGAAGACCAGGAGGGATTAAGAGTGATTAATAAAAAAAATTTGTGGTTTCTTACTTTATTTAGTTTAATTTTAGTGTTAAGTGTGTACTATATTACCATGCCATCGGAACTTCTGTTAACAGGTGGTATAGCTAACGAGCCAGATAATAAGACGGTTGATGTAGAGAAAAGTGAAGTCTTACAGGCCCTTCGTGTACAAGCGGATGAAGATTTGATGAAAGAGTTGGATTCTTTAAAACTGATTTTAAATGATGCTACAAAAAGTGCAGATGACAAAAATCAAGCTTTTGACAAAATGAAGGAATTAAACATTAATAAAGCAAAGGAAACAGAATTAGAAAAATTAGTAGAAGAAAAGTTAAAGATTAAAGCTTTTATTAAAATTAAAGAAGACCAAATTAAAGTAATTGTTGATTCTAGTGAACATAGTACATCTTTGGCGAATTCCATTATGCGTTTATTACAAGAGGAATTTAATGAAAAAAAATACATCACTGTACAGTTTAAAGGCTAATTGCCTTTTTTTTTGATGGATGGAAACAATCCAAAAAGTATATAGTCCTTTTATTTCTTTTCTATTTTAGGCTAATGTATTCACTGATATGGGTTCTTCTTCATAAAATACTATGAATGAATATAAACCACCCAACTTAGGAAGTGAGGGAAAATCTTGAATAAAAGTGTACTTACTAAAAGAGAAAAAGAGGTATTTGAATTATTGATTTTGAATAAGACGACAAAAGAGATTGCTAAGGAATTAAAGATTAGTGAAAAAACAGTAAGAAATCATATTTCAAATGCTATGCAAAAGCTTGGTGTTAAAGGAAGAGCAAGTGCTGTTGTAGAACTTTTAAAACTTGGTGAACTTTCTTTTTAGAAAATCGCATGTTCGGCGATTTTTTTCATACAATTAACTAGAGGTGTTTTATGCTGAAGAAAAGAGTTTTTAGAAAAATTATTATGACAACTGCTGTTTTGTTTTCCTGTTTTCTAATGAATGTCTTACCAGATAATGAATATGAGTATGTACAAAGCCTAAAATATGTTTCTAATTATCATGAAGAAGTGATTTACTTAATTGATCAATACCAAATGGTGGCAAGAACCAAAATAAAAGTAGAAGAGGAGAAAGATGTTAAAAAGAAGGCAAAACAGCTAATAGAAATGCTAATTAAAGAGGGCGAAGGCGAGGCAAAATTACCCAGCGGATTTAAAAATATGATTCCAAGTGATACAAAGATTATCGGTATTGACTATAAAGATTCTGTTTTAAAAATTAATTTTTCAAAAGAAATATTGAATATTTCGGAAAAAGAAGAAGAGAAAATGATTGAAGCTATTATCTATACACTGATGGAAATCGAAGGTGTAGAAAAAATTATTCTTTATGTGCAAGATGAGATTTTAACAAAACTTCCACATAGTAAAAAAAATTTACCAGCTACGCTAGATAGAAGCTATGGTATTAA
>CAPBNZ010000094.1 GCA_948585895.1 uncultured Clostridia bacterium
ACAGGTATACTGTTAGATGTAAATAAATGAGTTTACATCTAATTTTTTTGGTTGTAAAATTATTTACAAAGAATTTAAGTTAGAACATCAAATTACAGAGGTCTTAGAATCTACCAAATTGACAGTTCGACTTTTATTCCTATTATTAATTTAGTTTTAGATAGTGAGGGCGATTTCGACTCTATATAACAAGCCTGATGAAATAATAGTAGAGGTAAAAGACTTAGATTCAAAAAGAAAGTAGGTGAATAATTTTGAAAACAGTATTAAGTATAGATGTTGCAAAAAATAAAAGTATGATAATGCTTATGAATAGTGATGGAGAAATACTTATTGATACAAGAGAAATAAAGCATAACTTAGATGATTTTGATAAAGTAAAAGAAGAAATAAAAGAGATTAATCCACAAAATTTAACAGTATTTATGGAATCAACGGGTACATATCATTTACCAGTAGAAAGATATTTTAAAGAAAATGGCTTTAATACTTTAGTTATCAATAGTCTAACAACAAAAAACAACTATGATACCATTAGAAAAACGAAAACAGATAAAAAAGATTGTTACAGATTAGCAAAGTTGTTTTTTGTAAATGAAGTAGAATATCACGAAATATCAAAAAAAGATTTATATGCTAATTTAAAAGCAATGACAAGACAGTATTTTTATTTAACACAAGTAAATATTCGTTGTAAAAATCGATATAAAAGACTAATAAATATTTGCTTTCCAGAGTTTGAAGGATTCTTTGCTCGTAATAGGATTTATGAAGATACAGCATTAAATTTTATAAAAGCATTTCCACATGCTTATATAGTTAGAGAAAAAAGAGTAGATGCTTTATATAATAATTTACGCAAAGTAGATGCTAGACATGATTACTATTATAAAAGATTAGCTAGCCAGTTAAAAGGTACTGTAATGAATTCGTTTCCAGGAGTAGATAAAGACCATGCTGATGTAAAAAACTTATCAGATATGGCTAGTATATTACAAGAAAACAATACTGACATATTTACTACCTCCAATATTAATTTAATAGTAGTATAACGTGTTCTTTTTAATTTGTCAGCCCTTTTTATAAATAAAGTTTATTTGAATAGATTCTCAATAAATGTTACTATTTCTTGCCAAAATTTAAATAACATTATAAATGCAACTAATATTCCACTTATTACAGCTAATATGAATGGATGCTTTTCAAAAAAGTTTTTATCGTTATTTTGTTTTTGCGAATTATTGATATTTGATGTAAAATTTGAATTAGAAATTTGATTATTATTACCTATATGTATTCCCATAAAAACCTCCTAACTTTGAAAATTGCTTGATTCAATCTTATTATCATTGCCTATTTTAGTAGAATTATCAAATGCTATTGTTATTAAACTTTGATTAAAATTCTGCAATTTCTCATTTCCATAGCTATCTAGATTTACGTCTAATTCATCTAGATTTCCAAATTCCTTTTCTAATCTTAATAAAATATCTAAAGTTTTCTTTTCTATAATTTTAATAATTGACATTAGTCTAGTTTCATCTATTTTTACAGTAGCTCTTGTTATAGCCAAATTACAAGTTCCAGAAATTAAGGAACAAATTTCTGGTGGAAGTGGTTTTCCCATAGATTCATGCGAATCAATTGCTTTTTGTATAGTTTCGACATCATTAAAAATGTTAATTCTTTTTATAGCATTTCTCATTTCATTATCTAATCCACTTAATGGAATTAAGTGATTAGTAGCTTTGATATGATTATAAACTGTTCCAGATAAATAATCTCCATATACTTCACACTCAAATATTCTATAATCAGGTAAAGTTTCTAAATCATTATATCCATTCAACTACTTCTTCGTTATCAATACTATATAAAATAACCTTTAATCTTTTTAGAGTAGTATCCAAATCAGCTTTTTTAGATACAAAATCTTTAATTATATTACTTCTAGACATATTATATGCTCCTTTACTCTTCTATATCCTGTATATGTAATTCAATATCTTCAGCTTTTGGTAATTGTGATTGTAGATATTCTGGAATATCTTCTAGTAATTTATATTCACTAACTCCAATAGGCTTATTAATATCTTTTAATGCATATTCTGCTGTAAATTTATCTTTTGTTTTACATAGAAGTAATCCAATACTAGGATTATCTGTTTTATCTTTTACTAAATCATCTATTGCAGATAAGTAAAAGTTTAACTGCCCTGCATCAGCTGGCTCAAATTCTCTTGCTTTTAATTCCACGACGATATAACATTTCAATTTTAAGTGATAAAATAACAAATCTATAAAATAATCTTTATCGCCAACAGTTAGTTTGTATTGGTTACCAACAAATGCAAATCCATTACCTAATTCAATAAGGACATCTTTAATCCTATCTATCATAGCATTTTCAATTTCTAATTCTTTTACCTTTCCTTTTAATGAAATAAAATCAAATAAATATGAATCTTTCATTGTTTGCATTGCTAAATCACTTTGAATATCTGGTAAAGTATTTTGAAAATTACTTATTTTTTCGCTAATTACTTGTCTTTCATATAATTTGCTATTTATTTGCATTTCTAGAATGTTAACAGACCAACCATTTTTTACAGTTTCATTAATATACCATTTTCTAATTTCTATATCTTTAATTTTATCTAATAATAGAACATTATGAGTCCATGTAATTTGTGCAGTTACTGACTGTACAAATTCAAAGTCTTAATATTCCTCTGAAAATTTCTTCATGTTTTTAAGATTCCTAATAGAAAAACCTTTAATATCTGGAAATTCTAGTTTTAAATCAATAGATAGATTATCAATAAATTTATTTCCCCATTCACTATTATTTAAAATTATTTTTCCAATGTGCCAATACATATAAATTAGTTCTTTATTAATAGCTTGATATTGAGAACTTAAAATTTCATTTTTTATGTTTTGAAAGATTTCATTATATTGATTTTTGTTTATTTCTAACATTTATGTACTTTCTTTTTATAAATTATGCAGTTAGTAACTGCACAATTGTATTATAGCATAAATTTAAAAAAATGCTATTGTTTTACATTATTTTACAATAAAACTTTTTTCTAAAAAACATCATAAGGATAGCCTTTTTCTATGTATATCTCTGTCAGTTCCATTTTATATTGTTCAAGTAATTCCAAATATTTATGTTTAAAGCAATTCTTACATAACCACTCAATGCCTTCTTTTGAAATTTTAGCTTTTCCATTTTCATAATATTTATAGAGATTATTTGTAGCTTTATTCATTTTTATAATACCACTTTTTATAGTACCATGAACTCTATTAAAATAACTTGGTAATTCATATACATACATGTCATCATTCCAAAAGTCTTTACGATAAACCTTTAGTAAATCTTCATATAATCCAATTCGCATATTAAAGAAATCTATATCTGCATCTATAATATCTTTCTCTGTTTGAAAATATACATATATTAACCAATAGAATCCTTCCGCTAAAATATAATTTCTATATTTTTTAAATCTATACTTTTTCTGTTTCCATCTACAAGTATGATGTTTCTTATTTATAATAGTAGCTGCTTGTCTTAAATCTTTGTGAGTTATTTCTTTTCCACCTTTAGTTTTTATCTCAACCAAATTTAATTTATATAATACTCTATCATACGACATAAAAATTTTTTCTAATTCTGTCTGTGAATCTGTAATCATATTACCACCTTATCTATAATTTCAATTTTAATTCTTAATACTAGCGAAGCGAAGTATTAAGAAAGAGCAAAATTTCATTTTGCGACCGAATATTATGGCATTTTCTTTATGCCTAATATTCGCCAGCTTGACATTCTCTTATGACTAATTACAAAAATTATGGCATTAGTAACACTTCGACTATAATTAAAATATAAACTTTTAAAAAGAATAAACTTAAAGTTATTCTACTTTGAAATGAAACTGCCTTAAAATTGATTTTGGGGCTTAATTGAATATAGAAAATAATTGACTACTTATAGTTTTAAAAGCTATAGGTATTTTTTTTCAAAAGAGTAATGCAATAAATTCTACTTTGCTCTTTCACTCTGGTTTCTACTATGGGTGACTTTAATTTTAACTAAATTGCAGAATGCAAATTTAGTTAAAACCTAAAAAATACAAGTTGTATTTTTTAGGCAAAGGGGTGTGGGGAAAATAAAATTTTCCCTGCTACACGAAGACTTTTTTGCAGTATGCTAAAAAAGTCTTGTAGTGTGTTACAACACAATTTGAGATAGAGCAAAATCAAGAAAATTTATTCGTGTATATTAGCACGAGCAAGGAGGAAAAAAATGAGTTATGCAATAATAAGAAATACAAAGTACAAAAGAGAAAATCTAAAAGGAATCTTTAGACATAATGAGAGAAGAAATCAAAATTATTCTAATAAAAATATTGATAAAGAAAAATCATATTTGAATTATGCTTTAAAATCTCCAAAATATAGTTATGAAAAGGAATTTGACAGAATAAGAAAAGAATATGATTTAAAAGGTCAAATTAAGACTGTAAGTAATATTGCTTGTGAATATATAATAACATTTGACAAGCAATTTTTTGATGAAATAGGTAAAGAAGAAACAAAACGATATTTTAAAACAGCATATCAATTTGTAACTGAATATAAAGATTTAGGCGAACAATATATTTTATCTGCACAAGTGCATAATGATGAGGAAACTCCACATTTGCACTTGATTTTTTTGCCTGTTGTTCACAAAAAAGATAAAAAAGGCAATGATATTGATAAATTAGCTTGTAGTGAGTTTTGGAAAGAAAGAGACAGTTACAGAAGATTTCAAAATGCTTTTTATGATTATATGGTATCACATAATTTCAAACTAGAAAGAGGTTTGCCAAAAGAAGAAACTAACAGACAACATTTAGATTTAAAGGAATTTAAACAAATAACTAATTTTGAAAATACAAAGGAAACACTAAAAAACATTAAGTTAGAATTGCCAGAAGTTCCAAATATAAAAGACTTTAAGCGATTATCTTTTAATAGAGATGAAAAGATTTTAGAAGAAATTATAAAGCCAAAAGATGAAGTTATTGAGAAATTATATCAAGCTTTTGTTAGCGATTTTATAAAATTTGAATAATCATTCTTTATCACTAACTGCTTCTAAATTTAGGAAATATACCTAAAATTCATATGCAATTATAACATATTTTTATGTAAATTGCAAAAAAATTAAAAAATTGTTTGACATTGATAAAAAATAATGCTATACTAATATTAGCTTAAGAAACGTAGCCGTTCATTGAGCAACACCGATATGTGAGTAGAGACACATATCTTTTTTTATGCTCAAAAAACAGAGCAGGTAGAGAACTGCTCTGAACTGAAAATCAGTTTTTATTTGTGTTGTTTTTATATGTATTCAATTCTTCTTCCAATTTTTCAATTTTTTGAAGTAGAATCCATATAAGCATGTAGCCATTCATGTTATTACAACACCTCCCTTCTGTAAGGGATTGTCCTTTATAGGACTTGTTGTATTATACTTTATTTTCTAATATTTTACAATAAAATTTAAAATTTTTTGTAAAATTACTTATTTTTTTGTAACCATTCATAAACATCATCTTCAGTAAGTTCTCCATGTTTTAGTTTAGTTATTTTCTCTTTAGCTTGTTTTTTCCAAGTTTCAAACTCTTTCTTTAATTTTTTATCATCTTTGTTTTTATTAACAATTCCAAATTTTTGTTGATATGTTTTTCTATACTC
>CAPBNZ010000095.1 GCA_948585895.1 uncultured Clostridia bacterium
TTTCATATCTTCGGTCAAGTCTCTTTTGGCTTTTAGCTGTTCAATTATTTGTTGTACTCTATTATCTGCTGTTTCTTGTATTTCTTTTAAATGTTTATTAAGTTCTTTATTCATGAACATTATTATATAATCAGCTTTTTTATGCTTTTTCAAATAATCTAGCCTTAATAATCCATATTTGTTAAGTGTGATTTCTTCTTCTGGTTCTAAATATAAGTTAGGTAAATAAAAGTCTCCAACTAATGTATAACTTATTCCAGTATTTTTATCTGTAAATTCTTTTTCTAATTCTTCATTTTTCATAATCTTTTACCTCCAATTTTTATTTATAAACTATAGGCTAAACTGTACTAAATATCAATATTTTCTTATTTTTGTCATAAAAAGATGTAGATGATGTAAATACCAGTACAGCTAATCGGTAGATTTTTTGTAAGAATGCTAACAGTATTATCACAATTAGAAATAGAGATAGTTAGTGAAAGAACAAAGTTCGGCTTAAATGGTGCTATTAAATCTGGTCATTTACCCGGAATTGTACCATTAGGCTATAAAAAAGATAGTAATAAGAAAACTATAATAGATGAAGCTACAAAAGATGTAGTAATTAGAATATTTAATATGTATCTTGAAGGAAAAAGCTATCAACAAATTAGTAATACATTAAATAAAGAAAAAGTATTAGCACCAAAACATTGGAGAGATACAACTATTATGAAAATGATAGACAACAAAGTATATATGGGAGATTATGAAAAAGGAAAATCAAACAGTAAAGATACTTTAGTTTATATGAATGTTGTCGAACCAATTATAAGTCGTGCTATGTGGGAAGAAGCACAACATCAAAAAGAAAAAAATCAAAGAAGTTATACAAGAGATAGAGTTTATATATTTTTTCAAAAACTAAAATGTCCTAAATGTAATAGAATAATGAAATGTAAAGGCTCTGGAGGAACAAAGAAAAAATATATGTACTATACTTGTGAACACTGCAAGACATATTACAGAGAAGATAAAATTGAAGAATGTTTACAAAGATTTATTCTTGAGTTAGTAGAATATGATATGACAGTAAAAAAATATTTTTTACCAATACTAGCTGATAAAAAAGAAACAAAAACAGAAAAACTAGACCAAGAAATTGACACATTACAAAAGCAAAAAGAAAGAATAAAAAAGGCTTATGTAAGTGGTATAGTTGAAATGGAAGATTTTTCCGAAGATTATAAAATTATTGAAGAAAAAATAAACATTTTAGAAACAAAAAAATATGAAAAACTTAATGCAAATAGTTTATCATTTACTCCGCAACAGCTAATGGCTGATAGAGATATTAAAAGAGAAAAACTAATAAAAGATAACAAATTAAATGAAACTTTAAAACAAGAATGGGACAAAAAATCGAAAGAAGAAAAGCAAGAATTTATTTCAAAATTTATTGAATCAATGACATTATTGAAGAATAAAAAACGGAGAATTTTATATTGATAAAATAAATTTTAGAAGTAGCTACATTGAACAACTAACAAAATTTTTTGCATTAGGAATAGTAGATGTTTTTGTACCTGTTGAAATTAACAAAGAAGAAAAAGAAATAAGGACAAGTATCAATATAAATCAAGATGATTATATTACAAGACTTAACAAAGAATTTAAAATAGAATTTTACGAATTATTTTCAAAAAATGTGAATGAAAGTGAAGAAGAAATTGAATTAAAACTGAACAAAGAAAAATGAAAGGATAGATGAAAATGATATTAAAAAATAATAGTGAAGATGTAAAAGTTTAAGTATAGAAAATAGATTAAAATTAAGCATAATTGTTATACAAAGTGATTTGATAAAGAAAAGTTAATTGATATATTAAAGAATTTCTTATGTGTTTTTGATAAAAACTATAATAAAAATGCAATGATTTCTTATAAAGATAATATGGATGTTCTTATATTAGCAAAAGTTATGGAAATGAATCAAATAGAAAAAGTAATTTTATATTTGAAATATTATATAACTTTTATATTAGCACAAAAAATAAAATCAGAGGAATTTGACATATTATGTAAAACAAGCTATAATTATGATAATTATATCAAGTAACTGTAACAAAAAACTTTATTTATTATAATCTAAAATAAGTAAAGTTTAAGAAACTTAATGTAAAAAATGAAAGGAGAAAAATATGATAATAATAAACGATATTGAGGCACGGAAACAACTATTTAGAAATGCAAATCTTGTAAATCCAAAAGAAGTTAAATATAAGATAAATGCAGAATATCTTAGATTTAACTGTTGGAATGCAGCAGAATGTTACAGAGAGCTGATGGTTTCATTTTTTCCAATGTTACCATTAATTGAAAAAGAGGTAAGCTTTTATGAAGCAGATTATATTCTGTATGCTCATCCGTATGCTCGGTTAGAAGATATGTCACCAAGTGTGCTTGAACAAATACGGTGGATTGATAAAAACCGTAAAGAAGGAGCAGAGATTATTGTAGTAGGAAAGGCCACTAATATTAAACCAATTATAGATGGTTCGATTTCTAACATTACATTCTATGAGTCTCATTTTACAAAAACTTTAGGAAAGAGGTTTGAAATGAATATTGAAGATGAATATTTTGTTTATGATTCATCTTGTGGTTGGTTAAATATATGGCCTGTTAATGGTTGTCGTAAAAAATGCAAATTTTGCAGGAGAACATATATGAATATTCCATTTGAAAGTATAAGCCTTGAAACTATAAAATCTACATTGGATAAGATAAAAGTAAAAGCACCAAAATTAATGGAAGGTATTTGTTTAAGAGCTGAAAACCTTACTGAATATGGTATAGATATTTATGGGGAACAACGTTTACAGGATTTAATTAGGCTAATAGATAGCTATGAAGAAGTCAAATATATAACTCTTTTCCCTATTGGACTTGCAATATGTGAAATTACAGATGAAATCTTAGAGGCTATTTGTAGCATTAAGAAAAATGTGATTTCAATTGCACTAAATTTAGAAGCAGGTAGCAATAGAATATTGAAACTTATTGGGAAAAATCATACGAGAGAAAGGGCAATTCATATTTTTAAAGAACTTAGAAAAGCTCATCCAAAAGCTTCTATTCACACAGGTGTAATGGTTGGATTTCCAACAGAAGAATTAACAGACATTTATGAACTTGCCGATTTAATTGAGCAGATACAACCAAATGATATTTTTTGTAATCTGGTTGAGATAGCACCTAAATGTCCACTTGCTGAATTACCTCCATTGAGTGATAACTTAAGAGAATATCATCTCAAAATTTTGTTAAAGTTATTGAAAAATCAAAAAAGAGAACATGAGGCAGATATTAGCTATCCCAAAATCTTTAAAAAAGGAAAACGTTCGACATATAGATTTAAAAAGGAGAGTGAAGAACGTTGGAAGAGATTCTCACTATTAACCATTCCTAGAAAAGAATTTGTATTAAAAAAGCATTAAGTTTCTTAAGTAAAATTGACGAATACAACAAGATAAATATCTTTGTAGTATTCGTCATATTCTATTTATAATAGTTATTCGAAATATTGTTAATAATTAGTTGCCAGCTTTTTTATTTTATGCTATACTAATTTTAGCAGTTGATAGTCAATTATTTTTCCTAAGCAAAATGTGGGAGGAACACTATAAAAAATAGGCATATTTTTCGCAAATAACCTCCTAAAACGCTCCAAAAAGTAAAATCGCCACACTTTGGCGAAACATTGATTTTTTTTGTTCTGTGTCAATAGTTGGGGTGAGATACCTGAAAAGTATTCTCGTCTCGGCTTTTTTTATGGGTTAAGAATTTTAGGCAAAAAATGCCCTAAATCGTTGATTTTAACCCAAATAAACCAATAACATATTTGTTATGGTAATTTATGGAAAATGCTTTTTGTTTTTAGTTTCCCATTAATAATATTCTTGCTTTAAAATGTGTAAAATTCCTAAATCCAAATGCTATTCTTTTTAATGTCTTTATTTTGTTGTTATACCCTTCCATTGGTCCATTTGAATATGGCACTTCTAGTGCATTTCTTATCTCTATGACCCAATTAAAGTATGTTTTGGCAGAACTTTTTAAGGCTGGTATATCTGATTCTAAGTTTCTCTTTATCCATACATTTAAACTTTCTATTGCTTTTTCTTTGTTTTCCATTTGTATAATTTTCAACATTTTTTCTTTTTCTCTGTATACTATCCTTAAATTTTCTGAATAGTTGATTAATATGTAATTTAATTCCTCCTTTTGTTCTTCATCTTTTAACTTGCCATACCTTGATAGTAATAATTTCCTCGAATGTTTAAATTATTTTCTTTCTGTTCGTGGTAATTTTTTTTTGTATCTACTGCATCAGTAGTGTATCTAACGAAATGAAATTTTTATGCTTTACGAATAATTACTTTTATGATAAACTTATTTATAATGATTAAATATTAGGAGCAACAAATGAAAGAATATTTTTATAAAAAAGAATATAAATATATGTATTTAGGTACTGTATCATATAGCTTTGCAAATGCTTTAATTGGAACATTTGGAACGGTTATGCTATATAAAAATGGAATACCAATATGGCTTATACTTTTAGTCTATGGATTAAGATTTGGAATAACAGGATTTATCACACCACTATTTGTAACAATATCTTCAAAATTAGGAATAGCAAAGTGTATTTTGATATCTAACATTTTTAGTATTATTTGTGCTTATATGATGTTAGATGGAACAAATTTATATCGAAACATAGTTATATTTATATTAGCAATGGGGTGTATGGGACTTTCTAATCCATCAACTGATGCATTGTCTAGTAAATATGTAGATAAAGAGCATAGAGGAAGATATAATAGTCTTATAAACATAAGTAAAATATTAGGAACAGTACTAGCAAGTTGTTTAGTCGCATGGGGTGTAATAACAGATAATAACTTTATATTATTTTCAATGATTTTTGTATTCTTTTTGTTACAATATATATTTATTAGAAAAATAGATTACAAGGTAGAAAATAAAACAAATGCATTTAAGTCAACAATGAAATATCTTTTTAAGAGTAAAAGTAAATACAAGATTATTTATGCTTTAACAACAAATCAAATAATAGAAAGACAATTTGCACCACTATATTTGTATATAGTTTTAAAGGACTTTTCTGTATTTTCTTCTATAATTGTAGTATCACTGTTATTACAAATAATTACTATAACATTGATTGGGAAATATTCAGATAAAAATTTATCAAAATCCAATAATTTAGTTACAATTATTAAGACTATGATTACAGGAATATACTTATTTGCAAGAAATAAAGTAATAATATCATTAAATAATATGTTAAGTGATAATTTTGCAAAAGTATATGAAACATCTATTCAAACATCAATACAGAATATTATAAAAGAATCAAAGGAAGATAATGACCTTTTGTCATCAGTAGGACAAATGAGTTTATGCTTTACAGAAGTAGTCATATTTATAATACTTGCAATATTAAGTAACTTCATAGGAGAAAAAATATTTTATATAATATTTATACTATCGATAATTTCAACAATTGGAATTAACTTAAATATCAAAAAAGAGCAATTTGAAAATGAAAATTAAAATTAATGTATATTCGAGCAATGTATAAATTTTAATAAATAATCATATATATCTTTGTAATACCGAATAACAGAAGATATGGAAAATGATATTGACAATTAT
>CAPBNZ010000096.1:0-2967 GCA_948585895.1 uncultured Clostridia bacterium
ATAAAATAGACACAGTACTTTTGCCTTTTGAAATATCAATACCTACACCATATTTCATACTACAAATCCTTCCTTTTTACTCTTAATTATTGATTGGTTCCAACGCATTCACATAGTCTCATTTTGGTTCTTTACACGAGAATTATTTCAGTCTCAACTTGCTTAATCGAATGTATTATGTGAAGGCTGGTTAACAGTTTTGTTTCGGAGAGCTTTATCTCATTCGTGCCTTCGTTAACCAATCACTCCAATCATAATATAAAAGAGTGTAACGTTCAATCCTGATCAGTGGATTTACTTATTACACTTTTATAGTACCAAATCGTGGCTCAACGAACAATAAACAAAAAATCTATTGACACAATTTTATTTACAGGATCTTTTTTTGTTTGATTTTTATTCTAAACTATCCTTTAATTGTCCTAAAAATTTTTTTGTTACTTTAGGAAAAATTTGATATTTTTTCCACATAATATACATATCTATTGTTATATTAGGTTTTAAAGGAATAAATCGTAAGTTACTCCTTTCAGAAGTATTGATAATTTTATCTAATATAAGAGCATATCCAACTTTTTCATCTACCATTAAGGAAGCATTGAATGCTAAATTGTAAGTGGCAACAATATTTAATTTATCTGGGGTAGTTCCAAACCATCTCATTATATTACTATCATTTGTTGTTTGTCTTGAAATGATTATAGGCTTATCAATTAAGTCTTTTTTAGTTATAAATTCTTTTTGAGCGAGTTCAGAATCTTTACGAGCAAGAACCCCAAAGGTATCCATAGCAGGTATTTTTAAATAGTCATATTTTGTTTTATCAATAGGGTCTAAAAATACACCAAAATCTATTAAGCCTCTATCTAATTTTTCTATAATATCTTGTTTATCACCACTAATTATATGAAAACGAATATTAGGATATTTTTTATTTATTATTTTTATTGATGAAATTATGTGCCTTAATCCATCGGTTTCTCCACTCCCAATGTAAATATCACCTACAAGTTCTTCTTTCGAATTTTTCATATCATTTAATGTTTTATCAGCCAATTCAACGATCTCTTCTGCTCGTTTCCTAAATAGTAAACCATCCTCAGTTAAAGAGATATTTTTATTTCCTCTAATAAGTAATTGTGTCCCTAATTTTTCCTCTAATTCTTTTAATTGTCGTGATAGTGTAGGTTGTGTAATATGCAATACTTCTGCTGATTTTGTTATGTTTTGCTCCCTAGCAACAACAAGAAAATATTTTAAAACTCTAATTTCCATACTCTTATTCTCCAAACCGATTATATTGTATCATGAATTGAAATGCTTTAAAAGCATTATTGTTTATACTTTATAAGTATTTGCTATTACTATTATGGGAGTATATAATGTCATTAGAGGAGGAATAATATGATAAAAAAAGAATTAGAGAAGTTGCTTGATAATTTAAAAGAAGCTGATTTATCTGATGAAGAAATAAAAGAGTTTGTGGAACTTTATAAAAATAGCAGTTTAGATAAACAATGTGAATGTTTGACAAGAAAACGAAAGAAATTACTAGATAAAATTCATAAGAATGAACATTGCATCAATAATTTAGATTACTTAAAATTTATATTAGAAAATGAGGAAGATAAAAATGAGTAAAAAAGTATTAGTAATCGTTAGTTTGTTCGTTTTAGTTGGAATAGGATTAGTATTATTTATTACTTTTAATAATAGTAAAAGCAATATAGATAATATCCCAACTAAAAATGTAGAAAACACAAATATAGATGAAAATGAGAATGGAGAAGAAAAAGAGGAGAACGATATGAATAGCAATAGTAAAATTGCAGTAGTTTATTTTTCTGCTACTGGTACAACAGAAACTGTTGCCAAGTATATTGAAGAAGCAACAAAAGGAGTTATATTTGAGATAGTTCCCTCCTCTAAATATACGAGTGATGATTTAAATTATAACAACAATAATAGTAGAGCAAATAGAGAACAAAATGACGATTCCGCAAGACCAGAAATTGCAAACAAAATAAATATAGACATTTATGACACAATTTATCTAGGATTTCCTATTTGGTGGGGAGATGTTCCAAAAGTTATTCTAACCTTTTTAGATACTTATGATTTAAGTGGAAAAACAGTTATTCCATTTTGTACTTCTGGAAGCACGGGGATAAGTGGTAGTATGAATACATTAAGAAACTACAACAAGAATGTTAATTGGAAAGATGGTAGAAGATTTACAATTTCATCTAAAGAAGAAATAAATAGGTGGGTAAAAGATTGAAATAACGAATAGAAAGGAAGATAAAAATATGTATTTAGAAAAAATAAATAGTCCAAAGGACTTAAAAAAATTAAATATAAAAGAAATGGAAAGTCTAGCAGAAGAAATAAGAGAAGCATTATTTAACAGGCTTACAAAACATCAAGGACACTTTGGACCGAATTTTGGAATGGTAGAAGTAGAAATTGCTTTACATTATGTTTTCAATTCTCCAGTAGATAAAATTGTATATGATGTATCCCATCAAAGTTACTCTCACAAAATGCTAACAGGAAGAAAAGAAGCATATCTTTGTGAAGAACACTTTGATGATATATCTGGTTATACAGATCCAAAAGAATCCGAACACGATTTCTTTACAATAGGTCATACTTCTACTTCTATATCACTAGCAACAGGACTTGCGAAAGGTAGAGATTTAAAAGGTGATAAAGAAAATATAATTGCAGTCATTGGAGATGGCTCATTAAGTGGTGGCGAAGCATTAGAGGGATTGGATTTTGCAGGATCAGAACTAAATTCAAATTTAATTATTGTTGTTAATGATAATCAACAGTCTATTGCAGAAAACCATGGAGGAATTTATAAAAATCTAGAACTGTTAAGAAATACAAAGGGAACAGGTGAAAATAACATTTTTAAGGCAATGGGGTTAGATTATATCTATGAGGAAAATGGAAATAATA
>CAPBNZ010000096.1:2978-5727 GCA_948585895.1 uncultured Clostridia bacterium
TAGAAAAATTGATTATGCTTTTTGAAAAAGTAAAAGATATAGATCACCCTATTGTTGTTCATATCAATACCATTAAAGGAAAAGGCTATAAACTTGCTGAGGATAATAAAGAGAGTTGGCATTGGAGTTTTCCATTTGATAGAAAAACAGGTAATCCTACTATCCATTTTGGGGATGGCGAAACTTACGAAGAAATTACTTCTAATTTCCTATTAGAAAAAATGAAAAAAGACAAAACAGTTGTAGCCGTTACTCCTGCAATGCCAAGCACTATTGGTTTTGATATAGAAAAGAGAAAACAAGCAGGAAGTCAGTTTGTCGATGTTGGAATAGCTGAAGAACAAGCGGTTGCTTTAATATCTGGTATTGCCAAAAATGGTGGGAAACCAGTTTTGGGAACAAATGCAACATTTATTCAAAGAACATACGATCAAATATCACAAGATTTATGTATTAACAATAATGCAGCAACAATACTTTTGAATTTTTCCTCATTTGCAGGCTTAACAGATGTTACTCATTTAGGAATATTTACTATATCCACTTTTTCACACATTCCTAATTTAGTATTTTTGGCACCAACAAATAAAAGAGAATATATTGCTATGCTAAACTGGTCAATAGAACAGACAGAGCACCCAGTTATGATTTTAATTCCAGGTAATGGTGTTATAGAAGATAATAGAAAAATCGATACAGATTATAGTAACTTAAATAAATTTAAAGTGGAACAAAGAGGAACTAAGGTAGCCATTTTCGCACTAGGGGACTTTTACCAAAAAGGAATTGAAGTTGCTAATGAAATAGAAAATATTCTAGGATTTACACCCACACTTATTAATCCAAGATTTGTGTCTGGAATTGACAAAGAATTACTAAATGAATTAAAGAAAGATCATAGTGTAGTTATTACATTAGAAGATGGCATTTTAGATGGTGGTTTTGGCTCATCTATTGCAAGTTTCTATGGTATAGATAATATGAAAGTTAAAAATTATGGTTTAAATAAAGAATTTTACGATAGATATAATCCTGATGAATTACTAAAAACGCTTGGAATCACTAAAGAACAAATTACAAAAGATATTAAAAATTTGTTATAAGTTTGGAGGTGCAATAATGAAAAATAAAATCATATATATAAAGGCCGTTGACAAAGTCGATTTTTCAAATCGGCTTTTTATATTCACCATTTTAATATTAAAAAAGAGCAATTTTAGGGAATTAACATCTAAGATTACTCATATTTTGACAATTCACTCCCACTTTTAAAATATAATTTTCCTATTTTTTTCAAAAAGGTAGTTTGTCAACAGTCTGACCTGTATTCACCAGATTTATTTTTTCCTTTAGCAATAGAATTTTTAACAACGCTAAAGGATGGAATTCCTTTCTATTCTTTTAAATTGGAATACCAAAAAATATCTTCAGTCTGAAAATATTCATAAGTAATGATAGAGGAATGACTTTTTTCTAAAGTTTTTTAATAAGTATTTTTTGTGCCATAATCTCTAATTATTTCTAATTGGTTTTTATTAAAATATAACCTAAATCATTATAAAAAGTACCTTGGTTTTGTTTAATAGGAACAACATGATTTCTCTTTAATTTAGTTACCACTTCCACATTCGATTTTTGTATATTTAAAGCATTCCAAGTAATAATGTCTCCTTTGACATTAATCTTATCAAGAATTTTAGGGATAGTGGAAATTTCATTTGTTTTATCTTGAATCATTTCACTGGCAACACATAAAACTAAGTTATTTGAATGGACATTAAGAACATTTAAAGCTTTCACTTTTTCTCTAAGGTCATTTTCATTTCTAGAACTACCATTATCCGTTTTGTCATCAATATTCATAATATCTCGAGTAGAGGAAAATGGCTTTAAAACATCTTGATCAAATAGAACACAAATGTTTTCGAGCTCATCTGGTTTAATAATTGAAAAAAATTTTTATATTTTTATAAGTAATAGCAGAAGGAAAACCACTAGAAAGTATTAAAAAATTTTTGAAGTATGCATTTCTAGCTTGAGTAAAATCGTGAATTTCTTCCCAAACGTTACAATTTCCTAAAATGGCTAAGAAAGCCACAACAACAATATCCCAAATTTTATATTTGCATTTAGACTTTTGTCTAGAATCAGAAAGAACTTTCACATTTTCTTTAAATTGTTTAAGAGGAGAAAAATTTAAATCGTGAATATCAACCTTATATTTGTTTAATAGTTTTAATGTTCAATCCAATTTTCATATTAATAAATCGAAATGATTTTTTTATTCAAGTATTTTTCAATTTTAATTCTTTTCGATAGTTTTAAATGTTTGTTATAATTTGATATAGTTGCCATAATTATCATCTCCTTAAAATGGAGCAATATATCAAGGGACTATTCTATTAAAAAAATAGAAATGATCTAACTAAAACACTTCTAATTTGTGAGTTCTATTTAATTTTTCAATGAACATTTATATAAAAATTGTTTATAAGTATCGAAAATTGTCGATAAAAATGGTATAATCTAAGCGATAAGTTTTTTGGGGAGGTATTTATGATAAGTGAAGTTGATTTTAAAAATCAAATATTAGAAGATATAAGAGAATATCAAAAAAGATATCCTAATATTAAAAATATTAATAAAAACGAATGGGCATTTAATTTTTGGATATTGGCAACTTTTTTTAACATGGATGAGGAATTAATAGAAGATAATATATGTGAGTATAATGATAAGAGTATAGATT
>CAPBNZ010000097.1:0-4269 GCA_948585895.1 uncultured Clostridia bacterium
CAATTATTAGATAAAATTTTTTAATAAAAATTTTAAACATAAGGAAGAGAAGGGATTTAATTGTCTAAGTTTTTTTAAAAAGTGTAACAAGGAATCATGATATTTGCGAGAATTACCAAAATTGATTAACACAAATCAAATAAGCGATATAGATACTATTTATTAGACCAAGCGGAAAAGATATTTATGATGACATGATTGTTTTATTATAATAAAAGCACATAGTAACATTTAAGTTATTATGTGCTTAAATTTTATCTGTGATTAAGAGCATATCTAATACAACTAACTAGGAGATTATTAACACTAACGCCATTTTCTTTAGCAATATTAAAAATTTCGTCAGCCATTTCATCAGTAGTTCTGATTATGATTCTACGATTGGTATTTTTTTCTTTTTTTATTATGAATTTATCTTCTTTATCATTTTCTTGTTTACTCATTTGGATTCACCTCTTAAATAGTAGAATTATTTTATATTGTACCCAAAAAGTGAAAATAAAAATATTGCCAAAAACTGACAACAATTTGTTGCAAAATAAGAAGTTTAATGATATAATAAAATTGTCGAATGATATAAAAAAATGTTGAAAGGATTAAAATAAAATGGGGAGTAAAAAGAAATTGTTTTGTGAATATGGATTACTAGCTTATAAAATATCACTATTGAAAGAGGCTAAAAAGAAAGATTATATAGATTTTAAGAATGGAAAAAAGTTTGCTAAAATGAAAAATAAAGAAGATTTTGAGTATATTTGGAAAGGAGATACCAAAGTTTTACTTAGAAAATTGCATGGAGTAGATATGCAGTTACAAAAGAATAAAGTTAAAAATTTGCAATTAGCAAGTCAAACAATAGATGGAATAATTGTAAATCCAGGAGAAGAATTTTCTTTTTGGAATTTGGTGGGAAATGCAACAAAAAGAAAAGGTTATTTGGAGGGATTGGTTATTAGTAATAGTCAAATGAAAAAAGGCGTAGGAGGAGGATTATGCCAAATGGCTAATATGATACATTGGTTAGTATTACATACACCTTTAGAAGTTACTGAATTACATCATCATTCAGATGCCTTATTTCCAGATGTAAAAAGAAGAGTACCTTTTGGAACAGGAACTTCAATTAGTTATAAAGCATTAGATTATAGATTTAAAAATACTACTGAATATCCAATTCAAATAAGAGTATGGCTAGATGACACATTTCTTTATGGAGAAATTAGAAGCACACTTCCTTTGAAAGAGAAATATAAGATTATAGAAGAAGATAATCATTATGCTAAAGATAAAGATGGAATTTTTTATAGAAATAGTAAAGTATATAGAATAATTATTGATAAAGAAACAAATCAAAAAATAAAAAAAGAATTGATATTGGATAATCATTCGCAAGTTATGTATGATTATGATTTAATACCAAAAGAAGAAATTAGGATGGAAATATGATTTTAGATGATATATTAAAAGTATTGAAAGAAAGAGTAAGTAATAAAGCATATACAATAGATGATAAAAGCTATTCTTATAAGGAACTATATAAATTTGTGTGCAATATATATCACTTTTTATTAAAGGAAAATAGAGAGAAAAAGCCAGTTGTCGTTTTTGGACACAAAGAAATTTATATGAAAGCAACATTTATAGCTTGTTCTTTTGCTGGGATGACTTATGTGCCAATAGATGATAGTATGCCTAAAGAGAGAGTGGAAAAAATTATAAAACAAGTGAATCCGTTATTAATTATAGGAAAGAATATATCAAAACAAAAAATTAATGAGATAATGAATGAAAACAATTATAAAGAGATAAATGATATATATTTAAAACCAGATGATATTTACTATATTATTTTTACATCAGGAAGTACAGGAGTTCCTAAAGGTGTGAAAGTAACTTATAAAAATTTGAATTCTTGTATAAATTGGTTAAAAAATATAACAAGAATAAAAAAAAGTGTTGTACTTAATCAAGCAAATTTTTCTTTTGATTTATCAGTTGCAGATTTATATTTGAGTTTGATAAGTGGAAGTGAACATTTTATAATAAATGAAATTTTACGGGTTAGATTTTAATAAAACTTTTAAGCAATTAAACCTAAGTCAAGCAAATCTTATGGTAGTTACTCCTTCATTTGTAGATTTATTACTTTTAGATAAGTCATTTGGAAAAGAATTAATGCCTAATCTACAAACAATTTTATTTTGTGGAGAAAAATTATTGAAATCAACTATAAATAAATTATATTCGAGATTTGATAACTTGCAGATAATAAATAGTTATGGACCGACAGAATGTACCTTTGCAGTTACAAGCACCAATATAAGTAAAGATATGGTGATTAGTGAAAATGTGCCTGTAGGAGTTCCTAAAAAAGATGTAAGTATATATATTGTGGATGAAAATAGAAATAAGATGAAGGATGGAGAAATTGGAGAGATACTAATTGTTGGAGAAAGTGTTTCTGATGGATATATAGGAAATGTTGTAAATAATTCTTTTTTCAACTATAATGAAAGAAAAGCATATTTAACAGGTGATTTGGGATATATAAAAAATGGGATGCTATATTATAAAGAAAGAAAAGATAAGCAAATTAAATTCAAAGGTTATAGAATTGAACTTACGGATATTGAAGAAAATTTGAAAGAATTATATTATATTGATAAAGCAGTGGTAATTAGAAATACTAATGAAGACGACAAAGTTTTAAATATAATTGCATTCGTAAGTTTAAAAGAAAATGTAATTATAACTGAATTAGAAATTATACAAGATTTGCAGAAAAAAATACCAGAATATATGTGTCCAAAAATAAAAATTATTAAGAAATTTCCATTAAATATGAATGGAAAATGTGACGAAAAGAGACTTTTGGAGGAATTTTAAATGGAAGAAAAAATTATAGAAATAATTGAAAATTTAACAGGATATAAGAAATTGAAAGAAAATAGAGATATAGACCTATTAGAAAATGAAATTCTTGACTCTTTAGCATTTATTGAATTAATAACGGCTTTAGAAGAAGAATTTGATATTGAAATTCAACCTACAAAGGTTGCCCCTAATACATGGAGAAGTATTAAAAGAATTTCTGATTTAGTAAAGAGTCTTCAATAAAAGGAATTATTCTATTATTTTTGTTGTAAGAAGATGTGGATACTTCAATCGCTAATCAGTAGATTTTTTGTAAGTATGCTAACAGTATTATCACAATTAGAAATGAAGATAGTTAGTGAAAGAACAAAGTTTGGCTTAAAGGGTACTAATAATTAGTCAAACTATGTGGAATGAAGCACAACATCAAAAAGAAAAAAATCAAAAAAGTTATACTAGAGATAGAGTTTATATCTTTTTTTGTCATAAATATAATAAAATTATGGAATGTAAAGCTTCTGGAGGAAGAAAGAAAAAATATATGTAATATACTTGTAAGTATTGTAAAGAAGATAAAATTTAAGAGTATAAGTTTGACTTAAACTAGAATTTATGATATATTAACTATAGTTAAGAGCTTTTAAATGCTCTCGAATAAATTTCGAGGGCATAATATAGTCCTCGAGAAATATTATTTAGGAGGATTATTTATGAAACTATATGTAAAAGCTGTAGGAAAAGACTCAAAACTCAAATGGCCATCATATGATTATGTTTCAAATTACACAGAATTTAATATTGAGTGTGACATTTGTGATGAGGATTTAGGAATTTCAAAAGATAAGTATAAACTATGTTTAAAAGGAAAGAAAGAAAATATAGAATCTTTCATAAGTTATCTACGAATGAAAGGTTTTAAAGTTAAATTCTAAAACTCATTATTTTTTAGTGATAGAATTTTGTTGAAAAAGAAGTGATAGATAATGATAAAATCTATCGCTTCTTTTTTGCTTATAAATAACGAGACTATCATAAAAGTTGTGTAAACTTACTAGAACTTAAGAATTCAATGGAAATTATAGAAAAGGTAATCAACTCATATCAAATGTCAAAAACCTAAATCTAATAAGGTACATTGTGATTACTTTTTTTATCAATAAAGTATTGGATTATAGCAAATAAGCCTATATCTGAAATATTTTTTATATAATCTATATTTGGATATATGGCATAAGGGTGATGTATTACTAAATCTAAATAATTTAGTAGTTTGAGAGTTAAAAACAATATTCCAAATCCTTTTGATATTGATATCATGAGAGAATAAATTATCCGCATTATTAGTAATATATTTTATTATTTCACTTAGGTTTAAATCTCGATTCTTTCCATTTA
>CAPBNZ010000097.1:4306-5699 GCA_948585895.1 uncultured Clostridia bacterium
AATACAGGTTTGTTCAAGTAATGCTCTTAATAAAAAGCAATAGGATATTGGATAATATCTGTAACCATTTGTTCTTGATGATTTTTGTATTTCATATGCTAATGCTTTTATTCCGCTTGGCTCTTTCGTTTTTTAAATCTAAATGAGCAATATTTATATTAGAGAAGATAATAGTCTCTTCCTTTTTTATATTTGATTGAGACAATAAAGTAATAGGATTTTCTAGTTCAGATAATTTGATTTGTGTTGCATTATGGCTAGTTTGTTCTAGTGAATTTGTTTTTGATTTATTTCCTTCAATTGTAGTGGTTACTTTATTTAACATATTATCTATTTTGCTAGTTTTTTTAGGTGGTTTGCTTGTAGTAATTGTTTTATCCAAATTATCATTGTTTAAATATTCCCTAATTCTTTTATTACTTTGAACGGTTTTGCTATTAATGTTACCTACTTTTATATCATCTACTATTTTTCTTAATTTTTGCTCTGTATCATGCATAGATGAGGTAAAGGTTAATATATTATCAATATTGTCAATGTTTAGAAATTGCTTTCCTTCTTTTGATTCTAATATTTTATCTAAAATAGAAGTAGGAAAATTATTTGGTAAGTCCTTGAAAACATCAGGTAATAAATTTTGAGCTTGTGTTATAATGTTTTTTAGTCCTAATTTTTGTTCAAATCTTTTTATCATTATCCTATCCCATTGCATGGCACCTGATGCAGTAGTATGGATTGCTTTTATCATGGGAGCTGCTTCTTCAAAATTTTGCACGATGAATGCAGATACTTCAAAAAAATCTTTCTCTACTTTTTTCGAAAATTCAAACACAGTATTAACTTGAGCATGAGTAAAATAATCTAAATTTTGCATTATATGAGGATTTTTTAGAATTTTTAGGGCAGTGATTCTTCTATTTCCATCCCATGGTATATATTTATTTATGTTTTCTTTATATTGCAGTATAACTGCTAAACTAGGAATAAATCCAGATTCATAAATACTTTTTATTAAATCAAACATTTTATTAGCTGTTTCTTTGTCTCTAATTAGTTGTTTCATGATAAGTTCTTCTCCCATTTCTGGAATGGTTAGTTGAACTTCATTATGCCTTGGATTTTCTGGATTTATCATTATATCTTCAATTTTAATTATTGGTAAAGCTTTTTGGTCTTTCATCTTATTCCTCCATTATTATTTAACTTATTATATTTTCTCATTGTTTAGCTAATGTCAACAACATTAGCTAAACAATAATAAATTATATAATAAATCATAAAATTTTTCTATACTTTCATTCAAATTTTATAGCTACTATGTATAATACTTTTAGTAATAGGATTAAAAAAGTGTTGTAGTTTGTACAAAATATACATAAATAATTTTTTATTC
>CAPBNZ010000098.1:0-3256 GCA_948585895.1 uncultured Clostridia bacterium
ACTTCATTTCTAGCATTGTCTGAAGAGAAAGAAATGATTTTGCTCGCACTCTTTCCATATCAAAATGTTCTATTAGTTGATTAAATGTAGATTCAATTCGTCTTCTTAATTTAGAAATTCTATTTCTAAATGCTTTGGGTAATGGTTCTTTACTGTTATCCCTTTTTAATGCATATAAACGAATTCCTTTTTCTTCCCTTAATTCTTTACCTATATTTCCTACATAGCCTCGTATAATGTAGTCATGATGTTTTTTAACAACATTTCTTATTCAGAATTTTGTTAAGAGATATCTATAAACTCATTATTTTGTAGATTATAAAATCTATATTATAATGTTTGTAGAGATAGAGTGGTTTTAGCCATAACCTTGAACATTTGGTTCTTCATAAAGACTAAAGCCTCTTCTTTACAAATTGGATATGAATAAGTTGTATAAGGACTAGAGTGTTATCTTTTGCCTTTCATTTGCGAGGTTATATCTTTGTAAAGGTACTGAGGGCATTCGCCTCTATCTTAAATATTTCAAGAATTGGAGTTGTTATTATGAATTATTTTTTAGGAATCGATATTGCCAAAACCAATCATGTTGCCTCTCTTATGAACAATACTGGCGATGTTGTTATAAGAGCAATTAAGTTTACGAATAGTAATGAAGGATTTCAAAAACTTCTTAGTACTATTCAAGATAAACTTGGAAAATTAAGTAATATTGAAGTGGCTATGGAAGCAACAGGTCACTACTGGCTTGCCTTATATTCAGCCTTGACAGATAATGGATTCAATGTTTCTGTTTATAATCCTTATCAAGTTAAATCTTATCGTGGTGCTTATAATAATAGAAAACAAAAGAATGATGTTATTGATTCTATTATTATTGCTGATTACTTAAGAGTTTTTGGTTCTAAAGAATCTAGACTACCTGAGAAAAACTTATTATCCCTAAAGCAACTAACTCGTTTTAGAAGTAACATTGTGGATAATGTTTCTTCTCTTAAAACACAAGTAATTGGAATTTTGGATAAAGTATTTCCCGAATATAAGAAACTCTTTTGTGATACATTTGGAGTAACTTCTAAGCAATTATTACTCAATTGTCCAACTCCTGATGACATCATTAAGATTTCTACTACAAAACTAGCTAATTTGTTATCTAAAAGCAGTAGGGGTAAATTCAATAAAGATAGCGCTCTTCATATTAAAAATATAGCTAAGTCTTCTTTTGGTATTAAATTCACTACAGATGCTTGCTCCTTTGAAATTAAACAACTTATCAACCAAATTATTTTCCTAGAGAAACAAATTGATGAAGTAAGTGTTGAAATCAAAGCGCTTTATAATAAACTAGATAGTCATCTTTTATCAGTTCCAGGTGTTGGTGTTAATCTTGCTCCTATTATTTTAGCTGAAATTGGAGATATTAATAATTTTGACAAACCTAGTAAACTGATTGCTTTTGCTGGTACTGATCCATCTGAAAATCAATCGGGTAATAAACTATCTACTAATGAGAAAACTTCTAAAAGAGGTTCTCCTTATCTTCGCCATGCTATTTATACAGCAAGCTTAGTTGCTATCTCAAATGAAACTGAACTGAGAACTTATTACGATAAAAAGATATCGGAAGGTAAGCACCATTTTGTTGCCTTAGCAGGCATCAGTCGTAAACTATTAACGATTATCTACTATATTCTGAAAGAAAATAGAGACTATATCCGATACGACAATATCAAAGATAACAAGAACTAAATTTTTCTAAAAAAATTGATGCTTTCGTTGTTTTTGTCATGCAATAATTTTGTACATTTGGATTTTCAAACTTTTTCATAAAATTTTCTAAAAAGCACTTGATTTATATATAGTTGTCTCGTATAAAATCATCATAATAAATGCAATTAACAATATAATAGACCAATTTGAAATCTTATTTATATTAAGATCACTAAATATCAAAGATATGCAAGTTACTAGTATTTCTCCAATTCTTTCAAATAGTAATAATACTTTATTTTCGTTTTTAACATATTTATTATAGTCTTTAGGTTGATTTTTACTCCATATAATATTAGGTATCATTAGCATTAACAAAAATATGAAACCTATATATGAAAATCCAAAGTGAATATCCATTATTTCATCTCACTTTCAAATTGTAATTTGTATGTTACTTTATATCAAAATTTTCTGTCTTTAAATCACAATAATATCTTCCACTTTCAGCAGTAAATTTTAGTACACAATAATCTGAATCAGCAACACCTTTTTTGTAAAACATTGTATCTCCTTTTTTCCATATCATATTTTTTGTTTCTTGGTCTGTTAATACTTCCATTTTTCCTTTAAGCATTACACCAACATATTTTATAAGCCCTTTATGATAAAAATAAATACTTGCATTAGGATTATTTTTATATTGTTGTACTCTCATTGATGATGTATTTGTTGAAAAATAAAATTCTTTAAGTCCATTTCTTTTTCTGGGTTTTAACATTGCTTTAACATTAGGATAATTATTATCATCAATAGAACATATAAAACTTACTTTTTGTTTATCTATAAACTTTTCTATTTTACTTAATTCCATATATTATCTCACTTTCATATTGTAATTTGAATTACATTTCAATAATTGTTTCTTTATGTTTTGAATATGGTAAAACTATATTGATAATATCGTTTGTTTTTATTTTCATATACCCTGTTGTTGTTCCATCACTACAACCATAATATTCTTCATTTAAAACATCTTTATCAATTACTATTTGTATTTTATTATCTTTATCTATTAAAGAACTAAATATGGTGGCTGCCCCAATTTTTGTATCTAACATACTATTCATATATTTTTCTTTAGCAAAAGATACTCTTGATATTTCTAATTCGTTGCTAAATTTTTTAGAATCAAACTTTTTATCCCCAGTTGTAATAAATAAATAGAAATTAGTTTCTTGCCTATTACATAAAAATAATGTTTTAACCATTTTCATATTTAATTTTTTATTTATTAAAATACAATCTTCCATTGTAATTGCTTCATCAGTATCTACTCGTTCATAGTGAATATTTAATTCATCTAAAACACTATATACTTTTTCTTGTAATTTAGTTTTAAATTTAACAGGTTTTTCTTTTTTTATTTCACTTATATTAAACATTTTATTTCCTCACTTTCATATTTTTATTAAAATAAAATATATGGAGGTGGTGGTGCTAAAAAAGCAAATTTTTTATATTTCATAAAATGTCATCTCACTTT
>CAPBNZ010000098.1:3322-5696 GCA_948585895.1 uncultured Clostridia bacterium
TAAATATTATAATACTTTTAATAATAGTTTTAAAGATTTTATGTACATTTTATTTAAAGGTTTCTATAGTATTTTTTAGTTTTAATGTACCAAAATCCGAGTCACTTTTTAGTAGGATAACCTTGGCTGACAAACAACTACCCAGTGGGTAGTTTAGCCCTATTTCAAAGGGTTTTAGAAAATATATAGTGTCTGACATTTTAAATTTTGTCTTACTTTTGTACGACAATTTCTTAAGTATTTTTATTAAATTTTGGCTATTTTTCTTTAAATGTAAGACAATCGTATGACAAAATCAGGTATTTTAGCAGGCAAAAATATAGTGATTTGTACCAATTTTCCTCATTTTATAGTGACTGAATGAAAAATATTGGTACTTTATTTGGTACTTGAAAGAGGTATTAATATAGGCATAGGTGATATAGGTATTTCAATGACACCATACCTTGTTATAGTTTTAAAATTACTATAATCTATGATAGGTATTATTTTAAATGGTTCATTAAATCCATTTGTTCTAGTATACTTTAACTCGAACTGATTGTCATTTAATTTCACTTTTTCTACTTCTTGATAGTCGATTGGATATCTTTGTTGTAATTTTTTGATATAACTTTTTATTTCTTCTTTTGTCATAGGTACTGTAGTTTCTATTTGAATATCATTATCATTTGCTATTACATCTTTATAACTATTAATGGCTTTATTATTGAATAGATTGGCATACTCCTCAATAAACGTTTTTCTAAAATTAATTTGCTTGATTTCTAACTCTTTATTATCCTTTTTTATTACTTCAATAGTATCAATATAACTCATCATTAAATCTAGTTTTTCTTTAATCGATAGTTCGTTCCATTTCACTTTAAATTGATTATCATAAAAAGGTATTGTCATACTTTTAATACTTTCCATATCTCTTTTTAACATAATATCTTGAAAGGTAAAATTATATTGATCGAGTTCTTTTTCTTTTTTTTGTTTTTGCTCTATATCTTTGATTCTAGTTTCTAAATATTCTTTATTTTTCTTATATTCATCTATTCCTATAATTTGATTTAAATAGGCTTCTTTTAATCTAATGATTTTATCTCTTAAAGTATTAATTTCCTTAACTAATAACTCATTTGTATTTTCTACTTTGTGTTTAAGTAGTGGAGCAAAAAATTTTCTAACTGTTAAATCATATTCCATAATGGAAGAGATTTCATCTACTAATAGTTCTATTAATTTATCTTCTCTAATATAAGTTTTACAACGATTACATTGATAATAAATATATTTCTTTTTCTTACTACCTGGGGCTTTACAAGCCATTATTTTATGGCAGTTAGGACATACTATTTTTTGAAAGAAAATATAATCATTTCTTCTCGTGTAATTTCTTGTATTTTTTCTTGTTTGTACTTGGCACTCTTCCCATAACTCTTTACTAATAATAGCATCAACAACACCCTCATAAAGAATAGGTGTACCATTTCTACCACCACTGATAAAATCACCTTTATATAAGGGATTAGCAAGTATTTTTAGAATTGTTGTATCCCTCCATTTTTTATTTAGGATATTTTCTTTGTTAAAGATATTAGCAATACTTTGATAACTTTTTCCTTTATAATACAGATCAAATATCCTTTCTACAACATCACTCTCTGCAGGGTTGATTACTAATTTCTTATTATCTCTCATAAATCCTAATGTTTTTCTTACAGGAATGTGACCATCTTTTATAGCCCCCACCATGCCAAATTTTGTTCTCTCTGAAACTCTTTCTATTTCTAATTGTGATAAAACAGTAAGCATTCTAACAAAGAATCTTCCATTAGCGGTAGATGTATTAATATCATCCATGGCACATTCTAAACTACAATTATACTTTTCTAATTCACTAATTAATACCTCTAAATCTCTAACACTCCTTGTTAATCTATCTAGTTTATAGGCAACAATAACATTAACTTTACCATTTCTTACATCCTCTAACATTTTTTGAAATTGTGGTCGATGTTCCATATCTTTTGCAGATATTCCTGCATCTTCATAAATACCATAGATATTATATTCACGATATTTACATAAATCTTTTAATTTTTCTTGTTGTTCAGGTAGAGAATAACCCTCTCTGACTTGATCTTCAGTACTTACTCTACAGTATATTGCTGCATTTTTTCTATTCGCTTATAAAAACCTCCATTTTACCTTATTTTACTGATTATATCGTTTATTTCAATAAACTAAATCAGCATAATTTCGTTTATTTTTGTATTCATTTTGTATTTAAAATGTACACTTAATAATTTTTTCTAAATCTTTCAAAGGAATAGACCTACTTAAATCATTAATATAAACATCTTCACACTCGTTAAAGAAAAGA
>CAPBNZ010000099.1:0-2652 GCA_948585895.1 uncultured Clostridia bacterium
ATAAAAAAGAATACCACTTTTGAAGGAATAAAGCATATTGATGAAAATGGCTATGAATATTGGTGTGCTAGAGAATTAATGATAGCACTAGAGTATAGTAAATGGGAAAACTTCCATAAAGTTATAAAAAGTGCTATGGTAGCTTGCGAAAATAGTAATTATAATATAGTTGAATGTTTTCCTGAGGTCAGGAAAACATCTAAAATGCCTAATGGTGGGGTGAAAAAAATATTAGATTACAAATTAAATAGATACGCATGTTATTTAATTGTTCAAAATGCTGATTCAAGAAAGGAAGTAGTTGCACTAGGTCAAACTTATTTTGCAATACAAACGAGAAAACAAGAAATTTTGAAAGAACAATATGATAAGTTGTCAGAAGATGAAAAGAGGTTTTATCAAAGAAACTTAACTAGAAAAGGAAATTATTCTTTAAATCAAACCGCGAAAAATGCTGGTGTTAAAAACTTTGATAAATTTCATAATTTTGGCTATAAAGGCTTATACAATGGCGAAACAGCTGATGATATTGCCAAAAGAAAAGGGCTAAGATATAGAGAAGATATTTTAGATAATATGGGGAGTGTTGAATTGGCAGCTAATTTATTTAGAATAACTCAAACAGAACAAAAACTAGAAAGAGAAGATATTAAAACTGAAAGTGATGCTAATAAAACACATTATGAAGTAGGAAAAGAAGTACGTAATACAATTAAAAGATTAGGTGGAGCAATGCCTGAAAATTGCCCAACTCCGAGGAAAAGTTTAAAAGAGTTAGAAAAAGAAAGAAGAAAATTACAAATTAAGGAATATCCTATTGGAAGGATTCAGTAGAGGGAATAATTTTTGTTTATACTGCTGAAGATTATATAGGGGAGTTATTAGAGGTTTCTGAAGAGGGAACTTTAGAATGGATTCATTTTGAGGATTTGGAAAAAATAAATCAATTTGATCAAAATAAAAAATTTACTCCCTATTTATTTAAGAATGAATTGTTTGAAGGAAAGTTTATGTTAGATAATAGTTGTAAAGTTTTAAAACATGAAATAAGAAAGATGTAAGGTGGTAATATGCAAATAATAGATTTACAAAATTTTATTAAAGAAAGAGATTATAAGCCGGAATTAAAAGAAAAATATTTTATGAAACTTATTGAAGAAGTTGGAGAATTATCTGAGGTTATTAGAAAAGACAAAAGAATGAATGCGAATGATATTAAAGATTCTATTGAGGAAGAACTTTATGATGTACTCTATTATGTATGTGCTCTAGCAAATTGTTATGATATAGATTTAGAGAGATGTCACAAATTAAAATCTGAATTAAATGAAAGAAAGTGGTATTCAAATGAAAACAATAATGGTTGATATGGATGATGTATTAACTTATGGTAATTTCTCTAAAATATTAGAAGATTATCTTGGTTATCGACCTGATTATAATAGTATTACAAACTACTATATTCAAGATATTTTAGGAGATAAAAAGGAAGATTTTTTTAGTAAGTTTAAAGATATGGATATGTATGAAAATGCAACATTATTACCAGATTGTTATGATACATTAAGAAAATTAAGTAAATATTATAAAATCTATATATGCACGGATTATATTTGGCGAGAAATTGTAGAATATGCAGGGAATAATTTGAAGAATAAATATAAGTTTTTATATGAAAAGTTGGATTTTATTGAACCTAGAAATTTCATTTTTACTGCAGATAAATCTATTGTGAATTGTGATATTAAAATTGATGATAAAATAAATAATATCGAAGGTGCAAAAACAAAATTATTATTTACGGCTTGGCATAATAAAAATTTAACAGATGAGGAATTAGAGAGTCAAAACATAATTAGAGTCGATAATTGGAAAGAAATAGAAGAGATTTTAATAGATAGGGAGTAGAGGTCGTATTATGAGATAGTTAAATATAAATGATTCTTCTTTAGAGGACGAACCTAGAAATTTAATATCAAGGAATAAAATTGAATTCATGAAAACAATAGCAAATTTTATTACTACATTTAAAACAGATGAGCATAAAAACTTCTATGTAGAACTTGATATAGATTTCAATGGAAATGAAGAATCATTTTCTAAGTTTAGAAATAATTTGTTTATAGTACCTCACATAGCAGATGTATCAAAACAGACCATTGAAAGAATGGATTCAGGACCTGTAAATAAGTTGATAGGAAAGGTAAAGTAGGTGAGAATTATATGGAAAAAGCAATATTTATAGATGTTGATGGAACTTTAAGAAATGATAGCAAAGAAGTCTCAGAAAGAACTCTAGTTGCTCTAAAAAGTGTAAAAGAGTTAGGTTATGAACCAATTCTTTGTACTGGAAGGCCATGTGATTATGCAGAAAAATTAAATAGAGAAATAAAAGGTAGTCAATATATTATATATAATAATGGTGCAGGAATTTATGATGGTGGAAATAAAAAAATTTTATATGAAAATCCTATGAATAGTGAAAGCATACTTGAATTATTTTCATTTGCAAATCTTTCGAATATTCGGTTTATCTTGGCGTGTAATGGAACAAGGTATGTAAATACAATTAAGCATCCTGATGAAGAAATTTTATTTGATTTACCACTAGAGACATTTCTTGAGAAGAACAAACCCATTGCAGTAACAATA
>CAPBNZ010000099.1:2675-5675 GCA_948585895.1 uncultured Clostridia bacterium
ATATTGTAAAGTCAATGAAAGACAAAATTGATAAAGTTAAATTTGTTAAGATTATAAATCAGCATAAATCTCTTGTGGATTCAAATTTTCCTAAAGAAGGAACCATATATTATGACATTGTAGATGAGAATTCATCTAAAGGTGAGGCTGTAAAACATTTTTGTAAAATATTTAATATTGTTAAAGAAAATAGAATAGCAATAGGTGATGATCATAATGATATTTCTATGTTTAATGAATGTGGCGTTACAGTAGCTATGGGCAATGCCTTACCAAGTTTAAAAGAGATAGCGGATTATATAACAAATGATAATAATCATGATGGAGTGGCCGATTTTTTAGAAAAAAGAATTTTAACAAAAAAATAAAATGGTTTAAAAATCGACTCGTTTTTTTTAAAACCCTTAATTTATATTTTGACAAGTAAATATAAATATGCTATACTCTAATTACTTTTTGAAAGGAAGGATTATTATGATTATTTTAAAACAAATCATTAGACAACATCATCATATTAATCTGCACTTGTTAATACGACATTAAAATTGTTGTAGGTACAAGTGCTATTTGTGGTGCTTGTATCTAGCTTATAAATAATAATAATTATTATTGTGCTATACAGGTACTACTTGTATAGCTTTTTTGATTAAAAATAAGAGAAGAGGAGATTATTATGAAAAAAATTAATGAAGGAATTGTATTTAGTGATGATATTAAAAGAATTTTGAATGGTATAAACGCTTTTGATTATAAATATCAATTTATACCGAATGATGAAGTTATAAAAGAAATAAGAGATAATTTTAAAAGAGATGTGAACAAGATATTTAAAGGAAAAGTAACCATTATTAACGAAGAAGAAATGATGTGTATGAATGATTTGATTGGTGGTGAATATCCCCATTGTTACTCTAGATAAAATATATATCCAACCAGATAATGAAACGATTTATTTTCTAGATTGTACAAGAGTTGATGGAAGCAATGAAATTATTTCTAGAAAGAAGGAAACTTTAGATATACAACTCGAAAGATTATGTAAAATATTGAAAGGAAAAGATATTTTACTCGCTGATGATGTCGTATTTACGGGAAGTGTTTTAAAGCAAATTATTAATAGATTTACTCGATTAGAAATCAATGTAGTTGGAATTATTAGTTCGATTTGTACGGAAAGTGCCTACCAATATTTTAATGAATTGTTAAAATATGGACTTAGATGTAATTATAGATTAGGAGAGAATGTAATCGATCAAATTTGTGAAAGAGATTTTTATTTTGGAATTGCAGGCTCTGGAATTATGATGGATACGCAAAATGGTTTATGGAAATCTCCCTATTTTAAGCCTTATGGAAATCCATGTGAAAGAGCTTCTATACCAGAAGAGTATGAAAAAGAATTTTCTAAAAACTGCTTAGAGAGAAGTATTTATTTGTGGGAAGAAATTGAAAAATTAAAAAAACAAAAAATAGTAATGAAAGAATTACCAGAAAGAATAATAAATACAAAGCCAAACCAAGAAGTGGTCAAAGTTTTAAAAAAGGAGATGAACCGATTATGAAAAAATTACAAATAGGAGTTATGGGCTCAGCGGCCGATCTTAAATATAGTGAAGAGGCATTAAAATTTTCAAGAACCTTAGGAAGATTAATTGCAGAATCTGGTAATATTTTAATTTACGGGGCTGAAAAAGAATATACTTCTCTATCAACTGAAGCTTCAAAAGAAGCAACAAAATGTGGAGGTATAACGGTTGGAGTTGTAGGAGGTAAAGAGAAAAGGGTTTATGGGGAATATAGCCCCACTATATTAATTCATTCTGGTCTTGAAATAGGTGGAGGAAGAGAATTTAGTTTAGTGCTTTCTTGCGATGTGATTATTGCAATAGCGGGAGGGTCAGGAACTTTAACAGAAATAGCGATTGCTTATCAGGCTGGCATTCCTATTATTGTAGTAAACAAATTTGGGGGTTGGGCTGAAAGTTTATCGAATCAATTTCTTGATGAAAGAAAGAGAATCAAATGTATAAGTGCCAGTTCTGAAAGAGAAGCCTTAGAAAAAGCAATAGAAGAGGGGGTGAAGAGATATAAAAATACAGAATGTGAAGGCTGGTTATGATTATTTACTCAATGAACAAAAGATAAGATAATTATATAAATTATTTGAAGAATATGGCTATAATTCGATAGAAACACCAATACTTATGTATTATGATATTTTAAGTGATAAATACGATAAGGATAATGATATTTTAAAGGAAATATATAAATTAAGCGATCAAGGAGAAAGACAGTTAGGACTTAGGTATGATTTAACGGCTCTTTTTGCAAAATTTATCGCTTTAAATAAGAAGAATTTAAAAATGCCATTTAAAAGGTATGAGATAGCGAAATCTTTTAGAGATGGTCCAGTCAAACTAGAAAGAATAGAGAAGTTTACTCAATGTGATGTTGATGTTGTTGGATTATCAGGCCAATTTATTGAAGTAGAATTATTAACACTATTTAATGAAGCATTTAAAAAACTAGGTATTGCTATTATTATAAAGTATAATAGTAGAAACTTAATGCATGGTCTTTTTCTAAAAAGTAAAATCAATGAGAAATTGATACCAAATGTTACTTCTATCATTGATAAATTAGAAAAAATGAAAGAGAGTATAAAAAAATAAAACAGAAATAAGTCGTGGAATTTTTTAAAAAGTTTATACGGTTTTACTATGAACCTGTTTTCACTTTTTCATGAAAAAAGAGAAGAAAAAAGGCTTTTCTTATAAAAAATGAAAGAAAAATCGTATGTTTTAAGTCGATTTGAATCGATAAATGTGACTTTTAAGTAAAAATGTCCTAATTGAATATATTGGTTTTTAAGTGAAAATGTCCTATTAAAAATTAAAAACTTTTAAAGAAGAAAATATCGTCGCTTTTAAATGAAAATGTCCTATATAAAAAAGAAGTAATTTAGGTATATTTACTTCTTTTTTAATGACCGTTTTTCCA
>CAPBNZ010000100.1 GCA_948585895.1 uncultured Clostridia bacterium
GCAAGACATATATTTTATCATAAGAATTTTAAAAAAAATCTTTTCTATATAATAGAATAGAATGCCAATATTTTAGCATTCTGTCAATACATTGGCTGGGGTAGTAGGATTCGAACCTACGAAATGTCGGAGTCAGAGTCCGATGCCTTACCGCTTGGCGATACCCCAATATACTTTATTATTTTATCATTTTATTTACTTTTTGTCGACACTTTTTATAGAAAATCACTAAATTTTTGTACCTATTTGTTTAATGTTATTCACTTAAGGTGTCATCCATTATTTTGGTAATACTGTGCAAGTGTGCAAACAAGCAACCATAATTACAATTGAATTAACTCTTGTATTTTGTATTGAAAAGGTTGTAACTCACTTTTAACTATTTATATGAAAGTTGGAATAGAATTGAAATTTTTCTAAGAATTCTAAAAATAAAACCGTAAAAGATTTTGTTTTTAGATATAATTACAGTTTTATTTTTAGTTCTTTATTTGTAATGCTAATTACTAATAGTTTGTATTCTTAATAATTCATCTACCAATTGTTGCATCCTACAAATTCTATAAATTTTTATCTTAATTAAACTAGAATAACTATTAATGAAATTTTACTTTTGTAAAACTGTTTTATTTCTCATAAATTTAATAATATTTCTTCGCATTTTTTGTAATTTGGCAGATATTGTTCTAACATTTGAAAAAAAGCTTTTGAATGATTTTTATATTTCAAATGACAATATTGATGAAGTACAATATAATCGATTACCTCTCTACTATAGATTACTACTATAGGATTAATTGAAATTTTATTTCTTTCACATTTACCTAAAGTTTTCATTTTTTTAATTTCATATTCTTCTGGTGCAAATCCAAGCATTATTCTTGTTTTTTCCATTGCTCTTTCAATTTCAACTTTAGCAATCTGTTCATACATTTTTTCAATAGCTAAGTCTAATAACTCTTTGTTATTCATTTTTCTATAACGGTTAGGAAGTGATATTTTTATTGTTCTTTTTTCTATATCTAATTCTGTAATTTTTATATTTTTATAAATAATTTCTACTCTATATTCAATACCTAATATAGGAACAGGATGTCTTTCAATCACTCTATTTTCAATTGTTTTGACATTGATTTTTCGTTTCACAAAGTTCATTGTTATCACTCCTTATTTTATTGTATCAAATTTTAGTTCTGCGAATTGTTGTTTGCTTTTGTTGTCCTTATTCTATCTTCCATTTTATTTTTTGTCAATACCTTTTTTAAATTTTCTTACTTTTTTATTTCTTTTTTTCATTTTTTATAATATAATTCTTATATGATATCGATGTAAGTACATCTATATGACTATACTCTTTTAGGAGTGATTTAATGATGAAAAAAATTTTATTCAAAGGCTGTGGTACAGCTATTAGTACACCTTTTAATGAAAATGGTGTAAATTTAAAAGAATTTGAGAAATTAGTAGAAAATCAAATTCAAAATAAAGTTGATAGTATTATTGTTTGTGGTACAACAGGTGAGTCTTCTACTATGACAACTGAAGAAAAAATAGCAATTATTAAATGTGCTGTAAAGACTTCTCATGGGAGAATTCCTATTATTGCTGGTACAGGAGGAAACAATACCAAACAAGTTATAGAATATTCTAAAATCATAGAAAAATTAGGTGTAGATGGTCTTTTGATTGTTACTCCTTACTATAACAAATGTACCCAAAATGGTCTAATTGAACATTATAAAGAAATTGCAAAAAATGTTTCTTTACCTATCATTCTTTATAGTGTACCTAGTAGAACTGGTGTCAATATTGAGCCTAAAACTTGTTTGGAACTTTCAAAAATTGAAAATATTGTTGCTATCAAAGAAGCTAGTGGAAATTTATCTCAGGTTGCTGAAATTGCTCATTTATGTGGTTCTGATTTACAAATTTATTCTGGTAATGATGACCAAATCTTACCAATTCTTTCTCTTGGTGGAATTGGCGTGATTTCTGTTTTATCTAACATAATACCTGAATATACACATAATATGGTTCAAAACTTCTTAGATGGTAAAAGAGATATAGCAATTCAAATGCAATTAGATGCAATTCCTTTAATTAAAGCATTATTTAGTGAAGTAAATCCTATTCCAGTAAAAGCTGCTTTAAATATGCAAGGTTATAACTTTGGAATTCCTAGATTGCCTTTAACAAAATTAAGCGAAAACAACGAAAAAATATTAAAAAATGAATTATTAAAACTAACTCAAAAATCATATAATTAGTAATAGAAAGGATTGTAAAAATTATGTTAGAAATCATGGTAAATGGATGTAGCGGAAAAATGGGACAAATCGTTTGTGATTTAGTTGAACAAAATGAAAATTTAGTATTAAAATGTGGATTTGATAGAAATGTAACTGGAGAATTTGCTTTTCCTGTATTTAATAGAATAGAAGATATAATAGAAAAACCAGATGTTATTATTGATTTTTCTGTTCCAATTGCCACTTTTAAAATCTTAGACTATGCAGTTGAAAATCATATCCCTATGGTAATAGCTACCACTGGTTTTACAGCAGATGAAGAAAAGAGAATTGAAGAATATAGTAAACAGATTCCAATTTTTAAATCAGCAAATATGTCTTATGATATTATGATTATGAAAAACTTGGTACAATGGCTTGCTCCTTTGTTAAAAGATACTGATATCGAAATAACAGAAACACATCATAATCGAAAAATAGATAGTCCAAGTGGAACTGCTCAAATGTTAGCTGATTCTATCAATCATTCTCTTGAAAATAAACTTCATTGTGAATATAATAGACATAATAGACGTGAAAAAAGAGAAAAAAATGAAATTGGAATGAATTCCATTCGTGGTGGAAATATTGTAGGTGAACATGTTGTTCAATTTTTTGGAGAATTTGAAACTTTTGAATTAAAACATACCTCTTATTCTAGAAATGTATTTGCAGAAGGTGCTTTAAAAGCTGCTCATTTTCTTGTAAAACAATCAAATGGTTTATATAACATGGAAGACATGTTTAAATAAGATTCAAAATGTCAAAAAGGGTAACTGTTTTTGACATTTTTTATACCTCCTACTAGTTTACAAATAATAAAAATGCCAAAAAGGATTTCCCTCTTTGACAATATAAATTAAATTATTCAGCTTCTTTAATCTCTTCTACTGCTTCTTCTTTAACAGTATCTACTGTTTCTTGAACAGTAACATTTTCTGTTTCTACTGCTGGTGCTTCTTCTGGTGCTTCTTCAACTGCTGGCTCTTCACTTAAATCTTCTTTTATAATAATTTCTCTGTCTTCAATTCTAGCACCTACTTGTTCTTTTGTCTTAGCTGCTTTACCTACTCTGTCTCTTAGATAGAATAGTCTAGCTCTTCTTGCTTTACCTACTCTTACTAATTCTACTTTTTCAACTAATGGTGAATGTACTAAAAATGTTTTTTCAACTCCTACACCATAAGAAATTTTTCTAACAGTAAAGGTTTGGTTAACTCCTCCCCCTTGTACTTTAATAATAATTCCTTCAAATATTTGGATTCTTTCTTTGTTTCCTTCTTTAATTCTTACATGTACTTTAACAGTATTACCAACTTTTAATTCTGGTATTTTGTTTTTTAATTGTTCATGTTCAATAGATTTTATAATATCCATTTTAGAATTCCCTCCTTCTTTTTTTACAGATAAAGTTTTCTCTTCTCTGGCTCCATTACATACTGGTTCTAAATTCAAGAAAACCTTTCCTTTTCTTGCGAGCGGTGCTTCTTATAGCACTTCGTTTACTTATTTTTTAATAAATCTGGTCTTTTCTTTTTTGTTATTTCTAAAGATTTTTCTTTTCGCCACTTTTCTATATTTGCATGATGTCCTGATAACAAAATTTCTGGAACTACTTCTCCTTCGAATATTTCAGGTCTCGTATATTGTGGATACTCTAAAAGTCCGCATACAAAAGCTTTCTTCTTGAATAGAATCTTGCTTCAACACACCTTCTATATATCTACTAACACTATCAATTAACACCATAGCTGGAATTTCTCCACCTGTTAATACATAGTCTCCAATTGATATTTCTTCATTCACAATTTTATCAAGAACCCTTTGGTCAATTCCCTCATAATGTCCACAAAGTATAATCAAATGGCTTTCTTTACTTAAATCTTCTACTATTTGTTGGTTTAATGTTTTCCCTTGTGGTGACATATAAATAACTTTTGCTCTTTCTTCTTTTACAGATTGGTAAGCATCATAAACTACATCTGGTCTCATAACCATTCCTGCTCCACCACCATATGGAGTATCATCTACTTTTTTATGTTTATCTTTTGAAAAATCTCTAATATTTATCAAATTAATATCTATTAGCTTTTTTTCTACTGCTTTTCCTATTATGCTCTGCTTAATTGGTTCAAACATTTCTGGAAAAAGAGTTAAAACATCAAATTTCATTTTCTCCTCCACTTCAAACTTTTTACATTAATCCTTCTATTAGATGAACTATTATCTTTCCTTTTTCTAAATTTACTTCTTTTAAAACATCTGGTATTCCTGGCAAAAGTATTTGTTTTCCTAACTCATCTTTTACAACATATATATCATTACTTCCTGTATTAAAAATATCTTCTACTTTTCCAAGTAATTGTCCCTCATCTGTATAAACCTCTAATCCTAGCAAATCTACTATGTAATAAACACCTTCTTCCAGTGGTTCTTCTTTTTCTCTGTCTACTAACAAATAGCTTTGACGTAATAAATCTGCCTCTTCTAGTGTATCAACTCCTTTGAGTTTCATTAATACCATATTTTTATGATATTTTACTTCTTCAATTTCATATTCTTTTCTACTTTTTTTACTTTCAATATATATTGTTTCTAATCTGTCAAATCTTCTAATATCATCTGTAAAAGGCTTTATTTTCACCATTCCTTTTATTCCAAATGTATTGACAATTTGACCTATCTCAAGATATTTTGTCATACTTATAAACTCCAATTATCCAATAAATTCTACAGAAACTCTTTTTTGTTCTTTTGTGGCTACAGCTTTCATTACAGTTCTAATGGATTTAGCAAGTCTACCTTGTTTTCCTATTATTTTTCCCATATCTCCATCTGCTACCTTCACTTCAAAAACAATTGATTTTTCCCCATTCAGTTCTTTAATTTCAACAGCTTCTTTATTATCTACTAAATTTAAAATAATTGTCTCTAAGATATCTTTCATCTTCTTGTTCCTCCATCTCGAAAAATCTTCCTTTTTAACCTGTCCCAAAGCTATCCATTTATGGATACTTTGTACCTGTCCCAGAACTAACCAGAACTAAATATTAATTAATGATTTTACTGTGTCTGTTGGTTTTGCACCATTTTTAATCCATTTTTCTACTTTTTCTTTGTCTATACAAATAGTTGCTGGTTCTGTCATTGGGTTATACGTTCCTAATTGCTCAATTATTTTACCATCTCTTGGACATCTTGAATCTGCTACTACGATATGATAAAATGGAGCTTTTTTCTTTCCTTGTCTTTGTAATCTAATTTTTACCATTTTCTTCACCTCCAAATTTTTTAGGAATTAGGGATTAATCTTCCCTTATCCTTTTGTTTATATTTATATTTTATATAAGTTATTCGTTGCTAAAACGGGATAACTTA
>CAPBNZ010000101.1 GCA_948585895.1 uncultured Clostridia bacterium
AACAAGTCCAACTCAATTTTTAACTTTTCTAATTCGACATCATCCTGCATCTTTTTCATCTTATCTTGTATTTGTTTAACACTATTTTGGATGCAGTTGTTAACCGCCTTTTTAGTAAAGTCAAAGGCTTTTTGACTAGCTTCTGGATTGTCCGTATATAACACTTCATCGATGAAGCCTAGCTCTTTGGCTCTATAAGCATTCATCCAAGTTTGTTCTTCCATCATTTGTGATAATTCTTCATTTGATAGTTTAGTCTTTAGTGCGTATGCATTTACTATGGCCGCTTCTACTTCTTCTAATCTCGCAATTGCTTTTGCAAAATCGTTTTTGTCGCCCCAGTCAAATGTAGATGGTAAATGTATCATCATCATAGCTGTCGGCGACATTTGAATTATATCTCCAGCCATTGCAATGAACGAAGCGGAACTTGCAGCAAGTCCGTCTACTTTTACTGTTACTTTTCCTTTGTGTTCCTTTAACATTGTATATATTTGACTACCTGCTATGACATCTCCACCTGGAGAATTTATCCAAACGGTTATGTCTTTTCCCTCAAACTTACACAATTCATCTTTGAATATTTTGGGAGTTACTTCATCGCCCCACCAAGTTTCCGATGCTATTTCCCCTTCTAGTCTTAATTCTGGTGTATCTGTTTCTATATCTTTTGTCCAATTCCAAAACCTATTGATTCTCTTGCTCATTTTCTTTTCCACCTCCTTCATTTTCTTCCTCTACTTTTTCTGTATCTTCTTTTTTTTCGGTGTGATTTTCGGTAGTTTCGGTATTTACTTTTCCCATTTGGTATTCCTCCAACAATTCTAGCAATGTATAATTCAAACTTATTAGATGCTTTTTACCTAGTCCGTTTTCTAATTCTGACAAATCTTCCTTATTTCTTATTTCATCTATGTTGTATGCACCAATTCGTTCCATTATTTCGTAGTATTCGGCTCTGGATTTACTGTCGCCTCTTAACTCTGAATCTACATTGTATTTGCAATAATATTTCTTTTGCTCTGTAGGAGTAAATAATTGATATTGTATTGCCTGTTCCCAACTTACAAGTAATGGTTGTAAAGTATTTTTTACAAAACTTATCGCTTGATGTTCTATATTGGAAAAGGTTGCGTGTTCTAAATCTCCTATCATATGTGGTGGTACATTGTATATTCTTGCTATATCTGTAGTATTTAGCTTTTGTGTTTCTATGAATTGTGCATCAGCTTGGCTCATCGTTAAATCTTGATAAGTTATTCCACTATCTAGTATTGCAATTCTATTTGCATTTGTCATTCCTGTATTCATTTTTTCCCATTCTTCACGAACGATTTTTTTAGCTTCTGGTTTTAAGGTTACACCTGGTACTGTTAATACACCTTTTGCAGTAGTACCATTTTTGTAGAATTTTGAAACATACTTTTGAGATGCCATTTGGCTTCCTATTGTTTCCCTTGCAACTGAAATTGGAGACATTCCTTTTAGTCCTGTGATTCCTATATTTCTTATGTGTAACACATTTTCATATTTTAATTTTACTGCTTGTCCATCTGGAAGAACTGTTGTGTACCAAACTTTTCCGATGGTTTTTGTCATCTGTTACTATTTCTGTTAATGCTGGATTCAATATCCAAAGTCCTTTCGGATATCCATCTCTACCAAATTGTATTTCTGCGTAAGCATTTCCATATAGTTGTCTATGCATTTCCATTGTTTCTTTGAACTCGTATGGTGTCATATATGGATTAGGTCTATTCTCAAGTAAATAGGCTACTGCGTGATTATATTCTCTTTCTTTTTTTCCACTTTTTGTTGTATATGTGTGTAATGGTAATTTTGCTACACTTTGACTCAATAATCTGATACAAGCATATACCGATGCCATTTTCATTGCTGTTTCTTCACTAACAGTTTCCCCTGACTCTGTTTCCCCTCCTGTTATCCAATTGATTAGCCATTTTGAGGGAGTAACGATGTTGCTTTCTTTTTCTGCAGTTGGCTTTTCTTCATCTTTTGTTATTAAATTTTTCAATACATTTCTTATACCGCAATTTTCTCCCTCCTTCTAAAATGAAAATTCATCTCCTAGTATTAGTTTGTTCAAATCTATTGTTGTATCTAGCATTCTTGCCCTACTATGACTATTTACCATTGCTGCAGCTGGATCAATTCTATTTTTACTTTTCGCCTTGTCTAGTGCTATATTTCCGTTTGGATCTTGACGAGTGATACAATTAGATATTGCCCAAGTTAACACAGGATTCTGGTTATGTACTATCCTTTTTTGATATACAAGTGCTAGGATATCTTTTGTTGGCTCTGATAAAGTTGCATATCCTTGCCTTACTGCTACCATAACAAAGCCCTCATTTTCCAAGTCATTTGCTAATTGTGTACTATTCCAAGGATCAAAACATATTTCCTTGATTACAAATTTTATGGCCGCTGTCCTTATGTATGCTTTTACGAACTCGTAATCAATGACATCTCCTGGTGTTGCTGTTATATATCCTTGTTTTATCCACACAGAGTATGGAACTCTGTCCACTTTTTCTTTTTCTAGCACTCTATTTTCTGGCATAAATGAGTGCGACAACATTACATATCTTCCATCATCAAGTCTAAATTCTAGATTGACAGATGTTAAGTCAGTTGTTGCGGATAAATCTATCCCACAATAACATTCTTTTCCAAGCAATTCTGATTCTGGTATAAAATCATTACACAAATGCCACTTACTCATATTCATCCAAGCTACATCAGAGTTTACCCATTGGTTTAGATATAATCTCCTAAATCCTGCCTCTAATGATGGTATTTCTTTGGCTCTAGTTGCTGTTTGTCTAAATTCTTCTATACTTCTAAAAACCCCTAGAGCAGGATTGGCAATATACCATGTCTTTTCATCCCAAATGTCGGCATCTTCTGGTGCTTCATATATTACTGGGTAAAATGTTTTATCATATTCTTCGCCTCTTTCTCTTTTACCTATTTGCATTTTTGAATATTGGTATAATTCATAGCAAATTCCATTTGTGTCAGCTCCTGCAGTTGTTATGCTTATGAATAATGGTTGCCTACGAGCACCCATTGAGGTTTTTAGTACATCATATAACTCTCTATTTGGTGCTTCGTGAATTTCATCATAGATTACAACATGTGCATTAAATCCATGAGCAGTTGATGCCTCGGCAGATATTGCTCTATAACGAGTTAGTGTCATATCTCACTATTCTTTTTTGTGATTCTATAATTTTGCATCTACTTGATAATGCACGATTCATTCTAATCATTGCACAACAAGCCTGGTAAACTTTTGTTGCTTGCTCTCTGGATGTGGCCGCAGAATATATCTCGGCTCCATATTCATCATCCATAAATAGGCAATATAACACTAGTGCTGCAATTAACTCGGTTTTTCCATTTTTTCTAGGTAAAAAAATAAAGGCTTCACGAAATTGTCTGAATCCTTCACTATTTACTGTACCAAATAAATCTTTTACAATTTTTTCTTGAAATGGCATCAAATTAAATGGATGCTTGGCGTACTCGCCTTGAGTATTGCGTAATAATTTTACAAATGACACCGCTCTATCTGCTTTTTGCTCATCAAACATTATGGCATCGACTTCCTAAACAATGATTCCATTTCATCTTCATCGCTTTCTCCTGGTAATAGTATTCTACCTCTACTACTTGGAGTAAGTCCGAATTCTGTCATAAAATCCTTGCATAATTTTAAATATTTTTGAGCAATAGCAACTTGTGGCAATTGTTGAACATATTTACTCTTTTGGTTTGGTTGGAATATTGTGCTACCTACTTCATCCATTTGTTTTTCTGCTTCTACATATCTGCTCCAACATTTACAGTAGGCTTCTAGTGCCTTCGTATCCGCTTCTGTTAATAATTTACAGCTTGATAACATTGGTGCAACTCTATTCCATTCTTCTTTTGCAACGGCATCTAACCACTCTGGTGCAGGTGGAAATTCCCCTGGTCCGTATTCTTTCATTTTGACTTCATTACTTATCCTATCCTCGATTCTTATCTTTGAGGGATTCCCATTCAATATGTGCATTTGAGTAGGTTTTGGTTTTCTTCCTGGTGTTGCCATATATCATCCCTCCTACTTAAATATTTCGTTATATGTATATTCCTTGTTATCTCTAATAATTGTGATTCCTTCTGTTTCTTGTTTTTCTTGTATGTATCTTTTGACTATTGCATCACAATAGATTGGATCTAGTTCTACAAGGTATGCAGTTCTATCTAGTTTTTCAGCTGTTATTAGTGTGCTACCACTTCCGCCGAATAGGTCTAGTACAATATCTCCTTTTGCAGAACTATTTTGCATTAGTATTCCTAATAATCCAAGTGGTTTCATTGTAGGATGCAATTTATTTTTCTTTGGTCTATCATATTCAATTACACTAGTTGGTACTTGCTTTTGGTATTCCTCTATTAGTTCTAATAATTCTTTTTTGCTTAATTTCTTTAGGTCATCTATATCTGTTTCAAATATTGTAGATTGGCTCCTACCTCCATACCAAGTATGTCCGCTTCCTTCTCTCCAGCCATACAGAATTGGCTCATGCCTCCATTGGTAATCTTGGCGGCCAAGTACAAATTGATTTTTAAGCCATATCAAACATTCCGCCATTTTGTACCCTGCATCTACAAATGCTTTTCTAAATGAGTAACCTCCTACATCGGAGTGGAACACATAAATTGGAGCACCATCCCTTGAATAATCATACATACACTTAAATGCATAGTACAAAAATTTTTCAAAGTCATCCTCATTCATATTGTCATTCATTATTTGCATTCCTGTACTATTAGATTGATAATTCACATTGTATGGTGGATCTGTAATGACCAAATCTGCGAATTTTCCATTCATTAGTCTTTCTACATCTGCTCCATTTGTACTATCTCCACATAGTAATCGATGTCTACCAAGTAGTATAATATCTCCAGAGAGAATATAAGAAGTTTCGTTCTCTAACACTTTTTCCAAGTCAAAGTCATCCTCTATTACTTCTTCTTGTACCCCTAACATTCCTAATTCTGCAATATCAAATCCAGTTATTTCTGCTAGTCCTATTCCTTGTAACTCTGTCAACAAGTCCTTTAGCTTGGTTTTATCCCAGTCGCCTGATATTTTATTTAGTGCTATATTTAGAGCCTTTTCCTTATCTTTATCTACATCTATTACAATACATTGAATTTCTGTATATCCCATTTCTTTAAGAACTTTATATCGTTGATGTCCACCTACAATTGTTCCATCTTTGTTGATAATTACTGGATCCACATATCCAAATTCTTGTATGCTTTTTCTTATTTTCTCGAATTCCTTATCTCCTGGCTTTAAATCTAGCCTTGGATTGTATTCTGCTGGTTTCATTTTTTCTATGTTTATGCTTTCAAATTTCATTTCTACTCATCTACCTTTTCCCATTTTCCGTATTCACTTCCAATTTGTCCTTTTGCTGCTAGTTTTTGATATATTGGATTTTCTCTTAATTCCAAAAAGTCTATGATTCCTTTTGGAGTCAAGTCATATATTTCTTTAACCATTTCCTCTAGCTTTTCATCTGCTACTTTACCAGTTCCAAATGTATTGATATTTATAGATACTGGCT
>CAPBNZ010000102.1:0-5031 GCA_948585895.1 uncultured Clostridia bacterium
TTCTTTAAGACTGGCTATGGTAGAAGAACTATCAGAAGAAAAAATGCCAATTATTTTAGATGAGGCATTTGCCTATTATGATACAGAAAGACTAAAAAATATTTTAAAATATATTCAAAAGAGATTTAAAAATCACCAAATATTAATATTCACTTGTAGCAATAGAGAAAGGGAAATACTAAAAGAATTAAATTATGAATATAATTGGATAGAAATGTAAAAAAATGAAATGTTACAAATTCAAGTAATAGAGGTGTTTTATATCATTTTGGTAACACTGTGTAAGCCACCAAATGAGCTTTTGGAAAGTGCGATTGGAGCAACCAACTAATTATTCTTTAATTTTATAGGTTGCAATACACAAAGTATAATCGAAATGATATAAAATGCTTTTATTGATTAGGTTTATAGTATTTACTATTTAATATTTTTACATGAAATTTATTATATTTATGCTATTGAACAAATATAAAAAATGTAGTATAATACAAAAAATAAATTGAAATAAGGAGAAAGTTTATGTTTGAAAAATTAGAAGCCGTTGAAAAACGATATGAAGAACTAACAAAAATGATTGCAGACCCAGAAATAATAGCAAACCAAGCAGAATGGCAAAAATTAATGAAAGAACATGCAAGCATAGAAGATATAGTATTAAAATTTAGAGAATATAAAAAAGTAAAAGAATCTATGAGTGAAGCAGAAGAATTAATGCAAGATTCAGAAATGAAAGAATTAGCAGAGACAGAATATTATGAAGCAAAAGAAAAGATACCAAAAATAGAAGAAGAACTAAAAATTCTATTAATTCCAAAAGACCCAGATGATGATAAAAATATCATGTGCGAAATAAGAGCAGGTGCAGGAGGAGAAGAGGCGGCATTATTTGCAGGAACACTTTTTAGAATGTATACAATGTACTCAGAAAAAAAACATTGGAAATTAGAAGTTTTAAATGAAAATGAAACAGGACTGGGAGGTTATAAAGAAATCTCTTTTATGATTACAGGAAAAGGAGTTTATAGTAGACTAAAATTTGAAAGTGGTGTACACAGAGTGCAAAGAGTTCCAGATACAGAAAGTAGTGGGAGAATCCATACATCAACAGCAACTGTTGCTGTGTTACCAGTAGTAGAAGATGTAGAAATAGAAATTAATCCAGCTGACATAAAAATGGAAGTTTTTAGGGCCTCAGGAGCTGGAGGGCAACATATCAATAAAACTTCATCAGCCGTAAGACTAATTCATGAGCCAACAGGTATCGTTGTGGAATGTCAAACAGAAAGATCACAATTTCAAAATAAAGACAACGCAATGAAAATGTTAAGGACAAAGCTTTACGAAATAGAAAAAGAAAAACAAGATAGTGAAATTACAAATGCAAGAAGAACACAAGTAGGTTCTGGTGATAGAAGTGAGAAAATAAGAACCTATAATTATCCACAGGGAAGAATTACGGATCATCGAATAGGAATGAGTATTTATCAAATGGAAAATTACCTAAATGGTGATATTGATGAAATGATAGACAATTTAATTGCAGCAGACAGAGCAGAAAGATTAAAAGGTGAAGATGAATAAAATAAAACTCTTTAAAATAGATATTAATAATATTATTTTAAGGAGTTTTTATTGTGGAGGAAATTTTAAAAACTACCCTTTTGGGTTTATTTTTTGGAACATTTGGTACGACATTAGGAGGTATTATAGGTGTCATTATAAAAAAGCACTCAAACAAATTTCTGAGTTTTATATTAGCATTTGCTTCTGGATTAATGATGGCTGTTATATGTTTTGACTTAATACCAGAAGCCATGGAAATTAGTAGTATAGTAAATGTTATAACAGGTATTATAATAGGAATAGTTGCAATGATATTTTGTGATTTGTTAGTGGAAAAGAAATCGAATCAAAAGAATAAATTTAAAACAGAAAAGGGTTCGTTACTAAAAACAGGAATTATTGTATCAGTGGGATTAGCTATACATAATTTTCCAGAGGGATTGGCAATAGGTTCTGGGTTTGAAGCTTCCATGAAGTTAGGACTAAGCTTAGCAATAGCAATTTGTTTACATGATATACCAGAAGGAATATCAATGGCAATACCAATGAAAAATGGAGGAATGAAAATATCAAAAGTAATATTTTATGTTGTACTATCAGGAATTACGACAGGAATAGGAGCATTTTTTGGTGCTATTATAGGTTCTATATCAGAAGCGGTAATTGCAATATGCCTAAGTTTTGCAGCACGGTGCAATGTTATACATTGTATCTGGAGAATTAGTACCAGAAGCAAACCATTTATATCATGGAAGAATGACAGCTATTCGGAAATATAGTAGGATTTTTAATTGGAATTTTGGCAACAAGAATTTAGGAATAATCTTTGTTAGTGTTGAAATAATAGGGGGTACCCTTCTCCTTAATTTCGTTGTATTGGTAATACACAATCAGTATGCGAAAAAATGTTTGAAAAAACTGAAATTGTATTGACTTTTCGATTTAAAAAATATATAATGACAAACAAAAAAAGAACTTAGAATAGGAGAAAAAATGCAAGATTTATTAAAAGGATTAAACGACAAACAATACGAAGCCGTAATTAATACACAAGGTCCATGCTTAGTAATTGCTGGTGCAGGAAGTGGAAAAACAAAAGTATTAACCCATAAAATAGCCTATTTAATAGGGGAAAAAGGAGTAAAGCCATGGGACATATTAGCCATTACATTTACAAATAAAGCTGCAAATGAAATGAAAGAGAGAATTTCTAATTTAGTAGGAGATGCAGCAAAAGACATTTGGATGGGAACCTTTCACTCTATATGTGTACGAATTTTAAGAAGATTCATTGATAGAATAGGATTTGACAGCTCTTTTATCATATTTGATACAACAGACCAAAGAACATTAATCAAAAGTTGTCTAAAAGACTTAGCCATTGATGACAAATTATTTACGGACAGAAGTGTATTATCTGAAATAAGCAATGCTAAAAATGAAATGTTAGAACCAGAACAATATACTGCTAGAGCTAATGGTGACTTCAGAAAAGAAAAGATAGCAACTGTATATGAACGATATCAAAAAAGACTAAGAGAAAACAATGCCATAGACTTTGATGACATTATAAACTATACTATAAAAATTATAATGGAAAATCCAGACGTATTAGAATATTATACAAAAAAATTTCAATACGTTTTAGTAGATGAATATCAAGATACCAATAAAGCACAATTTACATTAATTACATTGTTTGCCTCTAAAAATGGAAACATTACAGTAGTAGGAGATAATGACCAAGGAATTTATAGTTTTAGAGGAGCAGACATTTCCAATATATTAAACTTTGAAAGAGATTTTCCGGGTACTAAAATTATAAAACTAGAGCAAAATTATCGATGTACACAAAACATACTAAAAGCAGCTAATCATGTTATTAAAAACAATGAAGTAAAATACAAAAAAGAACTATGGACACAAAATGACGAAGGGCATTTGCCACGTGTTTATCAGGCAGACAACGAATATGATGAAGGAGCCTATATAGTAGAACAAATAGAACACTTAAAAAGAGAAGAATACTATAAATATTCAGACTTTACCATATTGTATAGAATGAATACACAATCAAGAGCCATTGAAGACATACTAAGAAGAGAAAATATTCCCTATAAAATTATAGGAGGATTAAAATTCTATGAAAGAAAAGAAATAAAAGACATCATTGCTTATCTAAGGCTTATTCAAAATAATGCAGATAACTTAAGTTTAAAGAGAATTATTAATGAACCTAAAAGAGGAATTGGAAAAACAAGCCTAGATAAAATAGAGCAATTAGCCATTACAAATGAAACATCTATGTATGAAATAATAAAAAGAGCAGATGAATATGCATTAAACAGAGTCTACCTGAATTCAAGAGAATTTATTAACATAATAGAAGAGTTAAAAGACAAAAAAGAGAAACTATCTATTTCAGAATTAATTAAAATTACACTAAAAAAATCTGGATATACAAAAGCACTAGAACAAGAAAACAGTATAGAAGCAGAAAATAGAATAGCCAATTTAGAAGAATTTTTAACAGTTGCTATAGAATTTGAAGAACAATTTGCAGAAAATAGTTTAAGTGAATTTTTAGAGGGAATAACGTTATCAAGCGACTTAGATAATATGGAAGAAAAACAAGAATCCGTAACGTTAATGACACTTCACAGTGCCAAAGGATTAGAATTTCCAGTTGTATTTCTAGTAGGGATGGAAGAAGGGATATTTCCAGGACATCAATCTATGATGGAACCAAAAGAATTAGAAGAAGAAAGAAGGCTATGTTATGTAGGAATTACAAGAGCTAAAGAAAACCTATTTTTAACTTGTAGTAAACAAAGAACCATCTTTGGTTCTACTAGTTATAATCCAATATCAAGATTCCTGCAAGAAATTCCAGAAGAATTATTAGAAGGATATGAAGAAGCATTTGGACAAACTTCGAACAAACAAGAAATGTTTAAAGATTCTTCTTATACTTGGACTTATGGAAGTAAAAATAATGGCAACATAAAATCTTATACCATAAATGACAAGCAGCCAGTTATGGCAGCCAAGAGTAGTAATAGCTTTGCCTTTAGAACAGCGGAAAACTTCTTAAATAATTTAGGAAAGAAATCATCCATCCATAGCACAGTAGATTTATCCCAATATGAAGCAGGAGTTAGAGTATTTCATAAAAAATTTGGAGAAGGAACCATCAACTTGGTAGAACCAGAAGGGGAAGACTTGAAAGTAGATATTAATTTTGATAAAGCAGGACACAAAAGGTTAATGGCAAAATTTGCAAACTTAGAAATTATAAAATAAAGTATGATTTATCACAACAAGAAAAAAGAATGATGATAGTATTATAAAATATGCAAAAATATCCTAGTTAGTAGCTAATAGCTAGGATATTTTTTGTATTTTTCAAACCTCTAACATAAAGAAATGATGTCAACTTGATAATAAAATATTAATTTACTATGTTAT
>CAPBNZ010000102.1:5041-5336 GCA_948585895.1 uncultured Clostridia bacterium
AAAATAATGACCAAGTAAACATAATTAGTAAATGATGCAAATTGACGTTTATTTTACTTATTTGAGTAATTACACATTGTTACAAGACGATAAAAAATACGTTTTTGTTTTTAGATAAAACTATCAGATGAGTATCACAAGTATAAAGAATTTTTAATTTTAGTATTGACAAATAAAAAAAGTTGTATTATATAGATAAATAGTATACTATGTAACATAATTTTTAAAATCAATATCGCTATTAGTATAAAATAAAAATAGTAGGGGGAATAAAGTATGGCAAAGTTATCCAGTT
>CAPBNZ010000103.1:0-2503 GCA_948585895.1 uncultured Clostridia bacterium
TAAATTTTTCTTTCTTAATTCATTCGTAATATTCTTGCCTTAAAGTTTTGGAAATTCCTAAATCCAAATGCTATTCTTTTTAGCACTTACTTTAGTAAATTGATTGATATTTGTATCAATCGTTAAGAGAGCCGAAAAAAGTTGTAGATAACTATGCCAACGGCATTAAAAAGTTATTTGTCAATAGTTGAGATAGAATACCTGAAAAGTATTCTCATCTCAATTTTTTTGATTCTTTGTCAAATACAAATTTGCAATTTTATGTAAAATATAGTATAATTATTTCGACACGAGTAATATCTCGCAGTAGTAGATACTATTAAATTAATTAAACGAATTAGGAGGACTCAATATGAAATTTGAATTTATTAGTGTGCCAAGGGGAAAATGTCCATTGGATATTTTAGCCGAAATGGGGGAGAAACTATATGGTCAAGGGATACTTTTTAGTAGGAAGTCTGTGGAACGGTTAAAAGAAATAGCAGATAGATATGAGAAGTTGGATGATACAGCATTTTTCTTTTCATTCAATGCAACAAAAGAAGTGCCACAAACTACTATTATTCTTGTAGGAGAACAGTTTAAGCAACCACTTGGATTACATTATAGGGTGGTATATATACATGCCGATGATATATCCTTTAGATATCAACTAGACGGCAGGTGTATAGACTATTTCATAGAATAGGTAATTATATCACCAGATTAATCCATAAATAACGAAAAAGATTACTAGATATTTGTTTTATTTAGTAGTCTTTTTTGTTGTCATAATTTATTAGAATAAGCCAAAAGTTACAAAGAAAAATTGGTAGGAAATTTATAAACTATTGATGGCAATTATGTTTGACTTTAAATGAGTATCAAGAAAATTTAAGTAATACTAGACAAAATAAAAGATAAATAGTATAATAACAAATGTTAGGTAACGATTATTATTTAAAGGAGAGGAAAAGAAAAATGCCACCAAGAATGATATTTAAAAGAGAAGATGTATTAAAGATAGCCTATGAAATAGTTAAAAAAGAAGGATTTCAAGGGATAAATGCTAGAAGAATCGCAATTGAACTAAATTCTTCTGTACATCCAATCTTTAGACATTTTAAAGATATGGAAGAATTAAAAAGAGCAGTTTATCAAAAGATATACCAAAAATACCAAGAATATATATTAAGTACATCAAAGGAAGAAAAACAATATAAGCAAATGGGAATATCTTATATTAAATTTGCGAAAGAATATCCTGAGTTTTTCAAAATAATTTTCATGCAAGAAACCAATCTTAATGCTGAAAATTTCGTTATGACAGATAAAGTAGGAGATGATGTCATAAAAGCTGGTCAAGAACTTACAGGTTTATCATATAAAGAACAGAAAAAATTCCATATAAAAGTATGGATATTTACCCATGGGATTGCTTGTTTAGTTGCTACAAAAACAGTAGAATTTTCAGAAGAAGAAATAAGTGAGCTGTTGGAGAAAACAGTTTTAGAAATGTTACAAGGGTTTAAGGGAGGAAAATAAAAATGAATCATATAATAGAAATCAAAAATCTAACAAAGCAATACCACGAATTAAAAGCAATTGACAATTTATCATTAGAAGTAAAAGAAGGCGAAATATTAGGATTATTGCGGACCAAATGGAAGCGGAAAAACAACAACGATTAATTGTATTTTGTCACTGTTAAATTTTAGTAAGGGAGAAATCAAAATTTTTGGTAAAACAATGAAACCAGATGCTTATGATATTAAAGCAAAATTAGGGGTAGTATTTCAAGACATAGCAGTATTTGAAGAATTGACAGTACAAGAGAATATAGATTATTTTTGTGGATTGTATATCAAAGATAAAAAGAAAAGAAAACAATATATAGAAGAAGCAATTGAATTAGTAGGATTAAAAGAATTTAGAAAGTTTCATCCTAAAAAATTATCAGGTGGATTACTGAGAAGATTAAACATAGCTTGTGGAATTGCTCACAAACCAAAGTTAATATTTCTAGATGAACCAACAGTTGCTGTGGATCCACAAAGCAGAAATAATATATTAGATGGCATTAAAAAGTTAAGAGATGAAGGAGCAACAATTATTTACACAACTCATTATATGGAAGAAGTTGAAAATATTTGTGATAGAGTCATTATTTTAGATAAGGGAAAAGTGCTAGCAAGAGGAACAATAGATGAACTAAAAGAACTAGCAAAGATAGAAGAAAAGGTGACAGTAGAAATAAATGGAATAGAAGAAAGGCAGGTAGAAAAAATAAAAGAGATTGAACAAGTAGATGAAGTGATTCATAATGGAAACATACTAATTGTTACATATAAAAAAGGTAAGAACAACTTAGTCAATTTGATGGAATATCTTAAAAAAGAAAATATAAAATATAATAAAATTTATTCGGAAAGACCAACCCTAAATGATGTGTTTCTAGAATTAACAGGAAAGGAGCTTAGAGATTAATGTTAATACATAATTTTAAGTATGCCTTTAAAGTACT
>CAPBNZ010000103.1:2576-5245 GCA_948585895.1 uncultured Clostridia bacterium
TTAATATGGCTTTTTCAAACATAGAAAATAGTGAGAAATTAAAAATAATTGATATAGCCATTGTAGCAAATAAAGAATTTAAAGAAAACGAAATTTGTCAAAAAGCACTTGAGACTTTAAGTGATGAAGAAAACAAAAATAGATTATTTAACACCAAATATGTAACAGAAGAAGAGGCACAAAAACTATTACAAGAAAGAGAAATAACAGGATATATGGTAATAAAAGAAGGAAAACCAAAGGTAATCTTTCAATCAAATGGAGTGAATGAAACTGTTTTTAAATATGTAATAGAAGAAATTACACAAAATAGTGAAATTACCAATATGCTTGCAGAAGAAAAAATTAAAAAGGAAATCATAGCAGGTAATGATAGAATAGATTATAAAAAAATTTATGAAAACGTTGCAGAAAAAATAAAAAATGAAGAAGCAAAAATTAGAAATATAGCTAATAGTAACTTAAGTTATACGATGATAGAATTTTATACTTTAATTGCTATGACATGCTTATATGGTGGTACACTTGGTATGGTTGCTATCAATCAAAACTTAGCTAATATGAGTAGTAATGGAAAAAGAGTATCTATAACACCAACCAACAAAGCAAAGGTGATTCTAAGTAGTGTTTTGGCAGCCTATGTTATACAGGTTATAGGGTTAGCATTATTATTTGTCTATACTATCTTTATCTTAAAAGTAGACTATGGAAACAATTTACCATTAGTTATTTTATTGGGAGGAATAGGAAGTTTAGCTGGTTTATCCATGGGACTAGCAATTGGAACATTATTTAAGTCTAATGAAGGGATAAAAACAGGAATTCTTATATCAGTGACGATGTTAGGATGTTTTTTATCTGGGATGATGGGTATTACAATGAAATATATTATAGATACGAATCTTCCAATTGTTAATAAAATAAATCCTGCTAGTATGATTACAGATGGTTTTTATTCACTGTATTACTATGATACATTGGATAGATATTATTTTAATATAGTTAGCTTATGTATATTTACTATTTTGATGATAGTAGTTTCCTATTTTAGTTTAAGAAAGCAAAAGTTTCAAAAATTATAAGTATTTTATTTCAAGCTTAACAATAGAAACACAATAGGTTTATAGGTAACCTCCTCATTAAAAACCTAAATATATTTATGCAAGGAGAAAAAATGACAGTATTAAAAGCATTTTTGAAAGTATTAAATAAGTCTAAAATAGTTATTATTATGTATACAGCAATTTTAATTTTCTTTGGTGGATTTAATCTGCAAACAAGTCAAAATAGTACAAACTTTATAGCTAGCAAGCCAGATATTTTAATTATAAACCATGATAAAGAAGAAGGAATAACACGAAGTTTAATTAATTATATAAAAGAAAATAGTAATATAGTAGATAGAAAAGGAAAGAAACAAGAAATTGAGGATAGTCTATTTTATAGAGAAATAAATTATATTATTGAGATACCAGAAAATTATAGAGAAAACTTTTTAAAAGGAGAAAATCCTATAATTGAAGTAAAGAGTACAGGTGATTATCAAGCTAGCTTAGCTGAAATGATGCTTACAAGATATTTAAAAGTAGCCAACTTGTATCAAACAGAGGTAAAAGAGGAAGAAAAGTTAATAGAAAAAATAGAAGATACATTAGAAAAACAAGTAGAAGTGGACATTACCTCTAAATTAGATACCAATAATTTAAATAAAGTAACTCAATATTATAATTTTGCTAACTATAGTATTTTAGCAGGTTGTGTGTATGTAATTTGTCTAATATTATCTAGTTTTAAAGAACCAAAAATAGTAAGAAGAACAATTATTAGCAGTATGAACTACAAAAAATATAATAGACAATTACTTTTATCCAATAGCTTGTTTGCTGTTTGCTTATGGGCATTTTATGTGATAGTAAGCTTCTTATTAATAGGGAATATTATGTTTACAACACATGGGCTAATTTATATAATAAATTCTTTTGTATTTACGATATGTGCTATTACGATAGCATTTTTAATAGGAAATATAGTCAATAATAAAAATGTAATTAATGGAATTATAAATGTAGTAGCACTTGGTTCTTCTTTTTTATGTGGTGCTTTTGTACCAATAGAATGGCTGCCAGATTTTGTACTAAAGATAGCTCATATATTGCCATCTTACTATTATATTAAAAGTAATGAGTTATTGAAGGAATTAGAAATAATTAATATAGAAACAGTGAAGCCAATATTAATAAATATAGGTATTATCTTGTTATTTTCTATGATATTAATTATAATTACAAATACTGTAACAAGAAAAAAGATAAAATAGGTTGTTAATATCTTGTGAAAGTGGTATAATAACAAATAGAGTAAATTGAATAGTCGCTGGTAAACCTCCGAAAGGAATTACAAGAGGAAAGTCCGGGCTTCATAGAGCAAAGATGCTAGATAACGTCTAGTGAGGGTGACCTTAAGGAAAGTGCAACAGAAAATAACCGCCAAAGTAATTTTGGTAAGGGTGAAAAGGGGAGGTAAGAGCTCACCGGAGGGATAGTGATATTCCTTGTTCGTGTAAACCCCACCTGGAGCAACACCACATAATTTGAAAAGATTAAGACTGCTCGTCGCCTTTTCAGCGTAGGTGGCTTGAAATATATAGCAATATATATTCTAGATAAATG
>CAPBNZ010000104.1 GCA_948585895.1 uncultured Clostridia bacterium
TAGCTCTTATGATTTCTCGTTCTCCTTCTTTTATTAAAAACTCTATTGAACTTTCTTTTTCTTTTTTATAAATTCTTAATATTTCTCCTTCTCTACTTTCATTTATATAATGAATTTCAAAATCTGTTATTTGGTTATTATCTAAAAATTTACAAGATAAAGTATTAACAATATATCTAACATATACTACATTATTTGTATGCCTACTGTAATCTATATCTGTTACATAGACTTTTTGTTCATATACAAAATCATCTTCTGAAAATGTTTCATTTAGCTTTGAATATGAATCTTGAATTACATTTTCTTCTGTTTCCATATCTACTGGATAATTTACTGTCTCAACTTTTCTAATCCTTCTAGTGTCTAAATCTATTGCACAAGATTCTTGTTTTACACTAAAAATAGTTTCCTCATTTTCATTTTTAAATGTTGTTTCGATTTCTACTCTTATTGGTTTTACTTTAGTTGTATAATTTCTTCCATATATCAAATCTCTCCAATTTGGATATTGATTAAAATGTAATTTTGCTTTTGTTACTACCCATATAGCAATATTATCACTTTTTATAGTTTCAAAATATTCTGTTACCATATCTTGTGGTAATGTCATTGCCTCTACTAATCCTAGTTTTAAATTTTGATCTACTTCTGTATAACTTATTTTATATTCTTTCCTGTATTCTCTTTTCACAATTATCATTTCCTTTTTATCGTATTTTTTAATCTTAAAGTATTTAATATAACTGTTATGCTGCTTAATACCATAGCTAAACTTGCAATCATTGGATTGATAGAAATTCCAAATGGTTTTAATATTCCCATTGCTATTGGTATCATTAAACAATTATAGAAAAATGCCCAAAATAAATTTTGTTTTATATTTCTTATTGTTTTTTTACTGATATTGATTAGTTTTATGATACTGCTCAAATCATTTTTGGTAAGTATTACATTAGAAGAATCCATTGCAATATCTGTTCCACTATTTACACTTACTCCTATATCAGCATTTGCTAGAGCTGGGCTATCATTTATTCCATCTCCACACATCATTACAAATTTATTTTCTTCTTTTAACTGCTTAATCATATTTGATTTTTCTTTTGGTAATACATTCGCTATTATTGTTTCTATTCCTAATTCTTCTGCTATTTTTTCTGCTGTTTCTTTGTTATCTCCTGTTAGCATTACTGGTTCTATTTTCATACTTAATAAGTCTTTTATTGAATCTTTTGCCTCATTTCGTATAATATCATTTACTCCTATTAAAGATAATATTTTTTCTTCTTGTACCACATAAATAATACTGTTTCCTTTACTTGCAAGCTCTTTTTCTTCTTGTTTATATATGTTTTCTATATGATAGTTTTCAAGAATTTTAGAATTTCCAATAATCACTTTTTTGTTATTTACTTTTCCTATAATTCCATAGCCTGCAACATTTCCAAATTCTTTAACCTCTAATTTTTGAATTTTGTTTTCATCTAAATAATCTGTAAATGCTTTTCCTATTGGATGTGTAGTTTTGCTTTCAATACTTCCTACTATTTGTAAAAGTTCTTTTTCTGACATATCACTATAATTCTTAACTTCTGCTATTTTTAATTTTCCATAAGTTAGAGTTCCTGTTTTATCAAAAACAATTACATTTGTTTTACAAGCATTCTCTAATATTTCGCTTTTCTTTATTAAAATTCCATTACTTGCACATAAGCCTTCGCTTACTATAATTGCAAGTGGTGTAGCCAATCCTAAACTACAAGGACAAGCAACAACTAAAATTGTTACGAATGTTGTTATTGCAGTTTCAAAATTTTGCCCTATTATTAAATACACAATAAATGTTAATATTGCTAAAACAATTACAACTGGAACAAAATATCCAGATACTTTGTCTGCAACTTTTGCTATTGGAGCTTTTGTATTGCTAGCCTCAACAACAAGTTTAACTATTTCAGATACAGTTGACTCTTTTCCAATTCTTTCTGCTTTATATTCAATATATCCATCATAATTTAAACTTCCTGCGATTACTTTATTTCCAAATTCCTTTGTTTGTGGCTTGCTTTCTCCTGTTATAAATGATTCATCAAGATGGGCTTTCCCTTCTATTATTTCTCCATCTACTGCTATCTTTTCTCCTGCCTTGCAAACAACAATATCTCCTTTATGAATTTCATCTAAAGTTACTTCTTTTAATTTACCATCAACTTTTATTACTGCTGTATTTGGTGTTATTTTTACTAACTTACTAATTGCCTCTTTTGTTTTATCTGTACTTAACCCATCTATATATCTTCCTAGTTTTATAAAATAAATAACAATACTAGAAGATTCAAAATATAAATTCATAGCAAGACTTGTATTTCCTTTAAATACTAAATACATATTATATAAACTATATAAAAAACTTGTAACAACTCCAATTCCTACTAAAGTATCCATATTGGGTGTTTTATGAATTAAATTCTTATATCCATTTCTTATAATATCAAATCCATATATTATAAAACATATAGTAAGTATTAGTAATGAAATCATATAGTTAGCTGTAAAGCTATGTGGATCAAGAAAAGGAATTACAGGTAAATTTACCATGTGTCCCATTGAAATATACATTAAAAGTATAGCAAGTACAGTAAATACAATAAATTTGACTTTTTCTTTTTTACTTTTCGTATTAGTATTTATTTCCTTAAATTCTCCTAAACTTTTAAATCCTGCTTTTTTAACAAATTCTTCGATTTGGGCTATGTCTAGTTTTGTTTCGTTATATTCAATACTAGCATTTGCCATTACTAAATTTACTGAAGCATTAATAATTCCATCTTGTTTATTTAAATACTTCTCTAATCCATTTGAACAAGCAGAACAAGTCATTCCATCAATCGACAAAATTATTTTTTTCATTCTTTTTATTCTCCTACGACTTCGTATCCAACATCTTCAAGAGTTTCTTGAATTAACTCTTTAGATACATTTTCATTTGCAGTTACACAAACTTTTCCAGTAGTATGATCAGCAGTTACGCTTTCAACTCCTTCAATATTTCCTACTGCATTTTTTACTCTGTTTTCGCATCCTCCACACATCATTCCATTTACTTTTAAAATTATCTCTTTCATAAAAATCATTTCCTTTCTTTTTTTATTTATTAAATCTTTTGAATAAACTTATTATTTCATCTATCGTACCAACTTTTCCATTCTCCATATCACGAGCGATACAAGTATATAAATGGTTTTCTAATATTTGATTCGACAGACTTTTTACTGAATTTTCTATTGCTGATAATTGTATTAAAACATCATTGCAATAAGCATCTTCGCCTATCATCTTTCTAACGCCTTTTATTTGACCTTCAATTCTGCTTAATCTATTATTTAGCAATTTCTTTTCTTCTTCTGCTCTATGTGTTTTCTTATTACAACATTTATCACATTCATTATTTTCCATTTCCTCACCACCTTAAATTATTATATACCTAGTAGGGTATTTTGTAAATAAGGAGGTATGTGCTTAAAGTTCTTTTCTACCAAGTGTTTTAGAAGATGTGCTGTTATTTACAATTTTGATATTTTTTGATATATTATAAAGTGCATTATAGTAATTTTCTATAATACAAATAATTCGACTTTTGGAGGTATCACTATGAAGATATATGAAATAACATTTAGTGCAACTGGAAGAACACAAAAAGTAACTGATATTATAAGTCCTGTTTTTGAAGGAGATAAAACAAGAGTTGATATTAGTAACCCTAATTTTAAAGATAAAATATACGAAATTTCACAGGACAGTTTTTGCATTGTATCTGTACCAGTATATAATGGGAGAGTTCCTACTCCAGCTGTCGATAATTTAAAAAATATTAAAGGAAATGGAGCAACTGCATTGTTAGTGGCAGTTTATGGTAATAGAGCTATTGATGATTGTTTATTAGAATTGAAAAATATTTTGGCAGAGCAAGGTTTTAAATGTAAAGCTGCAATTTCAGCTGTGGCTGAACATTCTATGATGCCACAATTTGCAACTAATAGACCAGATGATGAAGATAAAAAAGAATTAATTGGTTTTGCCAGAAAAATAAAGAAAAATTAGATAGCAATACTCTTTCTGAAACAATTAATGTTCCAGGAAAAATGCCTTATGCTAAATCTCCAAATTTACCAATAAAAATAAAAGTCAATAAAGATTGTATTAAATGTGGGAAATGTGCAAAAGTTTGTCCTGTTAGTGCAATTCCATTTGATAATCCATCTTGTACTGACAAAACAAGTGTATAACTTGTATGCGTTGCATATCAGTATGTCCTAAAAATGCAAGAAGTTTACCACCTGTATTGCTATCTATAGTTAGCACAGTTGCTAAAAGTCAATTTAAAGAAAGAAAAGAAAATTCTTTATTCCTTTAAAAGAAAAAAGCTGTTACACAACAGCTTTTTCTAATTTTCCCTATACCTGTAATTTATCTTTTAAAGTAACCTATAATAGTTCCCTTTTGTAAAATATGCCCATTCATTGCTTTCAATAGTTTCTTTTTCATAATATTAGATGATAATTCCAAAGTATTATCTAATGAATATATTGTATATTTATAATTGTGTTTTTGAAACATTGGTGGTTTTGCTCCTGCATATTTATGAAATCCATAGGCAATTCCTTGCATAACATTTTCCATACTACCAACATCTTCTGGAATAATGGCTTCTGCTTTTATATTCCATGCAATCCAATGTGTAAAATTCTTTATAGGATGGCTTAAATCTTCTAAAATAATTACTAAACTTTTAGCTTTACTAGATAAATTTTTAATTTTAAATTCTGGAGATATATTTTTTCCATATCCAGTATATCGAATTGGAATCGTTCCTCCATCTCTAAAACTTGTTTCGATTTCTAATTTATCATATTCCATAATTTAAACCCCTAATTATTTTATTATTTTTTTATGCTATTCCTTATTTTCTTCAATTGCCTTTTTGCTATTCCTATATAACATACTAAAAACTAAACCTATAAGCATTGGTATAACTGTATATCCTGCATTATTTACTTTATGTGTAATACATAGAATTGCTCCAAGAATAG
>CAPBNZ010000105.1 GCA_948585895.1 uncultured Clostridia bacterium
CATTATATCTTAGGCTTAGTAAAGATGATGGAGACAAAGAAGAAAGTGAAAGTATAGCAAATCAAAGAAAAATTTTGAGAGCGTATGCTGAAGAAAATGGATATATCATTTATGATGAATATGTAGATGATGGTTATAGTGGAACAAATTTTGATAGACCAGATTTTAAAAGAATGATAAAAGATATAGAAAAAAAGAAAGTAAATATGGTAATAACTAAAAGTCTATCAAGACTAGGAAGAGATTATATTGAAACAGGAAGATTAATTGAAAAGTTTTTTCCAGAAAACGATATTAGATATATAGCTATTTTAGATGATGTAGATACATTGCTTGATTCATCGACAGACTTTGTGGCTTTGAAAAATTTAATGAATGATTTTTATGCAAAAGAAACATCTAAAAATATAAAAAAGACTAAAAATAGAAAGAGAGAAAAAGATGGTTTTTATTATATAAGTAAAGCTCCTTTTGGATATGAAAAAGTAAATATGAAAGGAGATATAGAAATAATTGAAAGTCAAGCTAAAATAGTAAAAAAAATATTTAAAGAATTTATAAACGGAAAAGGGACTTATCAAATAGCCACACTTTTGAATAAAGACTCAATTTTGACACCTGGTTTGCAAATGCAACTACCGACAGCTGTTAAAAATCAAACAGAAATAACAAGTATATGGGATTGCACACAAGTAAGAAGAATATTAGAAAACCCTATATACATTGGAACAGTAGTACAAAATAAAACAAGAAAAGTTAGTTACAAAAGTAAGAAAAAAATAAAAAACACAAAAGAAGAATATATTTATATGGAAAATCATCATGAACCAATTATTGATGCAAATACATGGAATACAGTACAGAATATTTTTAAGGCACAAAATAATCAGAGAATTAAAAAATCTGATGAACTACTCAAACCTTTTTTGTATTGCTATCATTGCCATAACAGATTGACAATATCACACAGAAATAGACACTATAAAAGTGGAGATAAAATAGATACATATATTGTGTGTTCTACTGCTATGAATAAAAAGAGTAATAAAATATGTTTTAGACAATATAACACATATCATATTATAGAAGAAAAGGTTTTTGAAGGAATTAGGGAAACAATAATAGAATATTTAGAAATAAATGCCTTTGATAATAAAGAAGCCTTAGATACTATTATAAAAAGTCAAAAAGGAAAAGAAGAAATTGATGAAAAAATGAAAAAGATTCAATCAGAGATAAAGGGTATAAATGAAAAGATACAAATGCTATATAATGATAGATTAAATAAAATTATAGAAGAATCAGATTTTCAATTATTTTCGGATGGTCTAAAAAAGCAGAGAGAAAAACTTTTAAAAATAGAGGAAGATATAAAAAAAGAACAAGAAGCTTTTACAAATCAAGAAGTAATAAGTAAGATAGAGAATAATATAAGAGAAGAAATGGAAAAAATAAAAAATGGTGGAGCATTTAATAAACAAAATTTATCTCAATTAATTAGAAGTGTAGAGATTGATAAGGATAAAAATATAATCATAAATTATAATTTCTTAGAATTGAATTGTATAGGAGAAAAAATTGAATATAGTAAAACAGGAAGTTAATAACATTGCTATTTATTTAAGATTAAGTAGTGAAGATAACGATGATGTAGAAAGTGAAAGCATACAGAATCAAAGAAAAATAATTTATGATTTTATAAAAAAGAATTTTGAATACCAAAATCTATATGAATATATAGATGATGGATATAGTGGTTCAAATTTCAATAGACCATCCTTTAAAAAAATGATAAGAGAATTAAAAGAAAAACAGATAAATTTAATTATTACCAAAAATCTTGCTAGATTTGCTAGAAATTATATTGATTCTGGTGAATATATTGAGAAAAGATTTCCAGATATGGGTATAAGATATATTGCTGTATTAGATGGAGTAGATAGTTTTGAAGATAAATTAGAAAATGATTTTGCTCCCTTTAAAGGTCTATTCAATGAAATGTATTGCAGAGAAACTTCCAAAAATATAAGAAGAAGCAAAAAGAAAAAAAGGGAAGAGGGATATTATTCTTGTCCAGTACCACCTTATGGATATAAAAAAGATCCTAATAATCCAGGTAAACTAATCATAGATGAAGCTGTCGCTAATGTTGTAAAACAAATATTTTTGATGAAATATAATGGAAAAACTTCAAAAGAAATAGCTAAATATTTAAATGAAAAAAATATACTCACTCCTGCAAGGTATATGAACATATTTAAAAATAAAAAAATAGATATATGGACAGGAGAAGGTGTTAGTAGATTAGTTTGTAAACCTGTCTATGTAGGAGATACTTATATGGGAAAAAGTACAAATTTAAATTATAAAAGTAAGAAAAAAATAAATAACAAAAGGATAGATTGCACTATAACAAAAAATACTCATGAGCCAATTATAAGTAGAGAAATATTTGATGCAATACATAACAATAATAAATATAACAATTATAAAGAGAAAATTCCAAATGTTGAAACAAAACTAGGAGACTATATGTATTGCTATCAATGCAAGAGAAAATTAAGAAAAGTAAATAAAAATGGTAAAATATTTTTGTTTTGTGGAGCTTATTTATCAAGTGATTCATTATGTACAAACTCCAAGAGATACTCATATAATGATGTCGAAAAGACTATAATAGATGAAATTAGGAAAGATGTAGGTAATTTTCTAAATTCAAGATATAGTAAACAAAATATTTATAAAAATTATAGAGACACACAAATAAAACCTATTTTGCAACAAAAAACAATCATTGAAAAAGAAAAAAATAAAATCATGTTTAAAATATCGGCTCTATATAATGATAGATTAGAACATAAAATTAACGAAGAACAATATAAAAATTATTACAAAGAACTTATTAATGAACGAAATAAATTAGACAAGCAATTAGAAGATATATTAAAAAATGAACAAATGGCAGACAATGAAAGTGAAATTAAAAAAAACATAAAAAGAATTAGAAAGATATATAAAAAAATGGATATTAATAAGTTTGAAAAAGAAGATTTTAAATTTCTAATTAATAAAATAGAATTAGGAGATGATATAATAGAAATAGATTTTAAATTTAAAGAATAATAGTGTTTTTCAGCAACTTTAAACTGAAAAACACTATATAAAAATTCGTGTTATTTTCTGACATCCACATCATCAATTGACCAAACCAAGGACGAGAAAAAGATTTCCCATCTGTATTTAGAATGTCTAAAACGAAATTACTATTTAACAAATTATGAATAGGTGAATTTTTATCTTTCATAATATCCATTAACATACATTTAACTTTTTTTAAGTAAGAAGGATTATGGGTCTTTGGATAAGGTGATTTTTTTCTATCGACAATTTCATTTGGAAGAAAATCTTTTGCTACATAACGAAGTAATCCTTTTTCTCTTCCTTTTAAAGCTTTCCATTCCCATGGTATATTCCATACATATTCAGCTAGACGATAATCACAAAAAGGAACACGAAGTTCAAAACCATTATACATGGACATTCTATCAGAACGATCTAATAATGTCTGCATAAACCAATTCAAAGTTAAATGAGAAATTTTTCTTTTTTCAGCAGTTTCTTTAGAGTCACAATCTAAGATTTCTACTTCTGCCAAACTTTCATTATAACGGAAATCAACATATTCTTTTAAATTTACTTTTTTGCTTATTTGTGGGTTTAATAATTCTTGTCTTTCTTGAAGAGCAATAGACCAAGGAAATGTATTACTATTCAGAGCATCTTCACGAAAAAACCAAGGATAGCCACCAAAAATTTCATCAGCACATTCTCCAGTTAGAGACACAGTCATTTCATTTTTAACGTTTTTACAAAATAATAATAAAGAAGAATCAATATCAGCCATACCAGGCATATCCCTTGCTATCATAGCATCTTCCATATAAGAAGCAAGTTCAGGAGTATCTATTACAATCTTATGATGATTAGTGTGTAGACTTCGATTCATTAATTCTATGTAATAGTTATCTGAATTAGGCTGAAAATCACTTTTAACGAAATTTTTATCATTATCTACATAGTCAATAGAATACGTATCTAAAGGTGGTAATCCTTTTTCTCTATAATAATCGGCAGCAAATTTGGTGATAATACTAGAATCTAATCCTCCGAGATAAGAAGGTACATAGAGGAACATCAGAAACTAATTGTTTTGTAATAGCATCATTTAATAAAAATTTTAGTTTTTCGCAAGTCTGTTTAAAATTATCTGTATGTTCACTTGAAGTTAATTTCCAATATCTTTCTAAATGCAAACCAGAAGAATTAAAAATTGCAAAATGAGCAGGCTGTATTTCAAAAATATTTTTAAATACTGTAGTTCCAGGAGTATGGCTAGGACCAATACCAAACAGTTCACAGATACCTTGCCTATCGATTTCCTTATTAATATCAGGATATTGAAAAATAGCTTTTATTTCTGAAGAGAAAATCAGAGTATTATTTTTTATAGTATAAAATAGAGGCTTTACACCAAAATGATCTCGTGCTAAAAATAACTCTTGTTTTTTGCGATTCCAAATTGCAAATGAAAAGATACCATTTAGATGGTGGACGACATCATGCCCATAGTAGATATAACTTTTTAATAAGACTTCTGTATCACAATGCCCTTTGAACGTAAAACCATTTTGTTCCAAAGTTTTTCTAAGTTCTTTTGTATTATAAATTTGCCCATTATAACAAATAACGAAATCTCCATAAGAGTTATTTTCTATCATTGGTTGTTTGCCACCATTTGAATCAATAACAATTAATCTTTTATGTCCCATGCTAATATATTCGTCTATGTAATATCCATCTTCATCAGGTCCTCTTTTGTTAAGTGTTTGATTCATTTTTTCTATGATTACTCTGTTTTGTACAATATTTTCTTTTACATTAGAAAATCCTACAAATCCACACATAATTACCTCCCATTAGTTAATTTGAATATTTCTATTAGGTTACCATTTAATATAAATACTAGTATATTGTATGCAAAAAATACAATAAAATTTATTGATTTTATAA
>CAPBNZ010000106.1 GCA_948585895.1 uncultured Clostridia bacterium
CATTTTAGGCAATATCTTATGGTTTATTTTTGGAGGTTTTTTAAGTGGGATTTCTTGGTGTATTTCAGGGCTACTTTGGTGTATTACAATAATAGGAATCCCCTATGGAAAACAATGCTTTAAATTTGCAGATTTATCATTTTCACCATTCGGCAAAGATGTCGAATATGGAGGAGGAATACCATCAGTAATTGCAAATGTAATATGGATTATATTCTTTGGGATTCCAATGGCACTTGAAAACTTTTTATTTGGTTGTATATGGTGCATAACAATAGTTGGCATTCCATTTGGAGTTCAATTCTTTAAAATTGCTAAATTATCTTTAGCACCTTTTGGAGCAAGAGTAATATAGTAAACTGATTGATTTAACATTGATTATAAGTTGTGCATTTTGAGGGAGCAGTTTTGCTCTCTTTTAATTTAGAAACAAAGAATTTATAGGTGGAATTTAAGTGTACATAAATTTAAAATATTCAATGGTGAAAATAAAAAAATGAAAAAATACAAGTTTTATTTGTATAAAATACTACACAAATTTAAATTAATGTGATAAAATAATTTGGGGTAGAAAATTGGCTGTCAAATTTTAACAAAATAATTTATAGACATAATATTGGAATTAAATTTCTGGCACAATTTTGGCACAATTCGTTCAACACAGAACCTCACAAACCCCTAAAATCTGGCAAAGTTCAATAAGGAATTTTTATGATAGATTTTTAAAACAAAAAGCTCGAAAGAGGCTTAAATACTAGAAAAATTAAAAAGGAGGAAGAAGAAATGTCGGGACACAGTAAATGGCATAACATCCAAGCTAAAAAAGGAAAAGCAGATGCAGCAAGAGGGAAAATATTTACAAAATTAGGAAGAGAATTATTAATAGCAGTAAAAGAAGGAGGACCAGACCCAGCAGGAAACTCAAAACTAAAAAATGTAATAGCTAAATGTAAAGCAGCTAATATGCCAAATGATACCATTAATAATGCTATTAAAAAGGCATCTACTAGTAATGAAAGCTATGAAGAAATTACCTATGAAGGATATGGACCAAATGGAGTAGCGGTTATTGTAGAAGCAGCAACAGACAATAAAAATAGAACAGCAGCAGATGTAAGACATGCCTTTGATAAATCAGGAGGAAATTTAGGAACAAGTGGATGTGTGTCCTATATGTTTAACAAAAAGGGAATAATTGTAATAGAAAGAGCAGAAACTGCTATGGAAGAGGAAGAAATTATGATGCTTGCCATAGAAGCAGGAGCAGAAGATTTTCAAGCTTCAGAAGAGATATATGAAATCACAACAGACCCAGCTGATTTCACAGCAGTTCGTGAAAAATTAGAAGAAAATGGATTAGAATTTTTAGAAGCAGAAGTACAAATGGTTCCAACTACAACCGTTTCATTAGATGAAAAAGGAATAGAAAAAATGGAAAGACTAGTCGAAAGATTAGAAGATTTGGACGATGTTGCAAATATCTATCATAATTGGGAAGAATAGAAACAAAAAGATAAATGACGAAAAAGTTATTTATCTTTTTGTCAAAGTAAAATTAAAGAGGAGAATGAAAAATGGGACAAAAGAAAAATAAAAATATAATTTTAATCATTATTATGTGTATGGTAATTTTAATTTTACTAGCAGGAGGAGCTTATATTTATTTTGCCACAGATATATTTAAGAGTAAAAAAGATTTGTTTTTAAAATATTTTACACAAATAGGAGATGAAAAACAAGGATTTATAGAAACAACATTAAAAGATTACTTTGAAAAACAGAAAAATACACCATATACAAACGAAGGAACTGCTACTGTTAACATTACAGATTCTATGAATCAGCAAAAATTTGAGGATGCAAACAATATAAATCTGACTTTTGCTGGTCAGGTAAATACAGCCAATGCACAACGAACACAAGATATTAGTTTAAATTATTCAGATAGTGTAAAATTTCCACTAACCTATAAACAGATAGGAAATACCATTGGAATTCAGACAGACTACATAGGAAGTAAATATATTGCAACAAATACACAAACAACCGACTCTTTAACAGACCAAATAAAAAATATACAAAAAGTACAGCAATTGTTAAATATAGAATTGAATCAAAAAGACTGGCAATATTTAAAAGAAACATATTTTAATATATTGGTTAAAGAATTACAAGATAATAATTTTAGCAGAGTAGAAGAAGGAAATAGTAAGGGATATCGAGTAACTTTCAATGGAGAGAATTTAAAAAATATTACAACAAAATTATTAGAAACGTTGAAAAATGACCAAACAATGTTAGAAAAGATAAATGAATATCTGAAAGCCCAAAAAAACTCTTCAAACATTACAGCAAGTACAATAGATAACTTTATAAAAGAAATGAATAACAATTCAGAATTAAATGAAGTAAATTTACAAATAACAGTATACCAAGAAAAGCAAAAAACAAAAAAAATAGTAATTAATATGAATGATATGGTATTGCAAATCGAAAAAAATATAACAGGAAATTCACAACAATATGTTATTTCATTAGGAACAAATCAACAAAAGGGAAAATTAGAAATAAGTTTAATTGTTAGTTATTCTGGTCTACAATCTTTACAAAGCATAAGTGAAAATTATGAGTTAAAGGTTCAATATGGAGAGCAAAATACAGTTGTCACATACCAATATAATTGGAATAATAATATTGAATTTACAGATAATATCAATATAGTTAATTTTTCTAATAATGATACGATTATGTTAAATGAATTGGAAGAAGAACAAAGAAATACGTTTGTAACAGCTATCGAGAAAAGGATACAAAGCGTAAATAAAAATCAAATGCAAAAATTAGGTTTAGAAGAAGATGGAAATCCATTACAGTATATCATACCAACGTTAGGAAGTGACTTTTCTTCTATCAATGCAATGAATCAGAATCATTTAAGTGAAGAAGAGATTAGTACATTTAATAGTAAATTTGAAAATTATGCAAGTAATAATTTAAAAGGTGTTACAGTGAAAGGATTGTTATCTACAATTCAGCTAAATAACGAGTCACAAGAAGATAAGAATAAAGAAATCAAAGAAATCCATTTGGATGGCGAAGAATATGAAGCAACAGAACAAAATATTACATTGTTAAAAAGTAGTATAGAAGTAGAAACAGCCTATAGAGTTGAATTTGAAAAAGATGAACATATGGGAATGATATATCGAGTAGTCATAAATAAAAAATAGTTCTATTACTAAAAAAAGAGCATATATTATAAATATATGCTCTTTTTACTATAATAGTATTAAGATTTTTCTATGGAGGTAATGGTGAAAGATATAGAAGAAATACTAAGATATTTTCAAAAACCAATCTATACACTACTGAAAAGTACATTAATCCAAAATGAAAATTTGCAACAAGATTTGCAAGAAATAAGAATTCGAGTAGGAAGACCAATCTTATTAAAAACACAAAAGGCAGATATTCTTATAGACTACGAAATAAGTACAAGTGAAATCTTACAAATATTAGAAAAGATGTGTGAAAATTCTATCTATGCCTATAAAAATCAAATATGTGAAGGATTTTTAACAGTTAGAGGAGGGCATCGCATTGGAATTACAGGAACAGTAGTAGTAGAAGAAGGAAAAATAATAAATTTAAAATATATAACTAGTTTAAATTTTAGAATAGCAAGAGAAGTGCTTAATTGTAGTAGACATTTATTATATGAAATTATTGATAAAGAAAATAAAAGTATATATAATACACTAATTGTTTCTCCACCAGGAAAAGGGAAGACAACCATGTTACGAGATATTATTAGAAATATTAGTAGTGGGATACAAGAAATTGCATTTAAGGGTATGACTTGTGGTGTAGTAGATGAAAGAGGAGAAATTGCAGCAATGTATAAAGGAGTACCACAAAATGATGTTGGAATAAGAACAGATGTATTAGAAAACATTAGTAAAGCAAAAGGAATGAAAATGCTAATACGTTCTATGGCACCAGAAGTAATAGCATGTGATGAAATTGGTTCAGAAGAAGATGTACAAGCAATTCGGCGAAGCCATAACAGCAGGAGTAAAAGGAATATTTACGATGCATGGAAAGACAATGGAAGATATCAGAAATAATCAACAAATCAATTATTTAATGGAAACAAAGCAAATAGAAAAAGTGATTTTTTTATAAAAAGGTTCTAAACTTAAAAAACAAGAATATAATATACAAAATACACAGGACAAGGAGTAATTTCAATGCAAGTTTTAAAATATTTTATGCTATTTATTATTTTAGTAGCATGTAGTTTAATAGGAAAATATTTATCTAAGAAATATATTTTAAGAGTAAATGAATTAGAAGAAATGAAAAATGCCTTAAATATGTTTCAATCTAAAATAAAATTTACCTATGAACCAATACCTGAAATATTTCAAGAAATTGCACAAAATACTAGTAAAAACATTGGACAAGTATTTTATTTGGCAAAAGAAAAAATGCAAACCAGTACAGCCAATATTGCGTGGGAAGAAGCAATTGAAGCAAGCCAAAACAATTTAACAAAAGAAGATAAGTATATATTGAAAACATTATCGAAATTATTAGGACAAACAGATATAGAAGGACAAACCAGTCAAATTGAAATCACACAAAAGTTCTTAGAAAGTCAGATAAAAGAAGCACAAGAACAAAAAGAAAAAAACGAAAAACTATATAGTAAACTGGGAACAACAATTGGATTAGCAATTGTTATTATACTATGTTGACAAAAACTATTACAAGAGATAAGGAAAGGAATAAGAATAATATGGATATTAATTTATTATTTAAAATAGCAGCAATAGGAATTTTAGTTGCTGTACTACACCAAGTTTTAGTAAGAGCAGGAAGAGAAGATCAGGCTATGATGACAACATTAGCTCGGACTAGTAATTGTTTTAACTATGGTTATCAAAGAAATAAGCGGACTA
>CAPBNZ010000107.1:0-744 GCA_948585895.1 uncultured Clostridia bacterium
TTTAATAAATTATCTTTTACATTGTTATATTCTGTTTTATTTAAAATCATACTCATCTAAAACAATATTATTAATCATATTATTAATTGCTCTTTTATCATTTGGTATTATATTTCTTGGCAAATTATTTATATCAAACCATTTTAATTCTGAGCATTTTTGCTTTTCTAAATTTTCAATACTACCCTCATATTTATTACATTTAAAATAATTATTCACATATGTATCATTATCTCCTCGCCTTATTGCACATACAAATTCAATATCTTTACTACAAATATCTATTCCGATTTCTTCTTTAGCTTCTCTAATCATTGCACAACTCAATGATTCATTTTTCTCTAAATGTCCTGCTACAAGAGCATACTTATTGTCCATATATCCAGTATTACACCTTTTCATTAAAAGAATTTCGTTTTCTTTATTTATTAAAATAAGACCAACTGTCATTGAAACTTTAAATCTTTCTTCCATATCTCCTCCATATAAATTTTAATTTGTGCTATTACTTTATTTTATAAATTCTATAAAATAATAATCGGTAAAATCTTCAACTTTTTCTAATTCATCAAATGACAATGTAAAATTTCGTTGTGATTTGAATATAGTATCTTCGCAATGAGTAATATAACAAATAGGTGTACCACTATTTACAATATGACTTGAAGATGTTAATTTTCTATTCTCAAATTCTTGATTCAATTCATCTATTGACATTTCTGTCTTTACTATTAAGACTACACG
>CAPBNZ010000107.1:762-4893 GCA_948585895.1 uncultured Clostridia bacterium
ATTCCCCCCAGAATCTCCTATTCCACTTTTTATTGTAATTTTTTCAATATTTTCTGGTAATATAAAGTTAGAAATTTCATTTTCAAATCCTTTTAAACCTGTATTTGAATATAACCAAAAAACAATAAATATAATTACAATTATAACTATACATATTATAATTGTTGATTTTTTATTTTTCATATATAAATTTTTCTCCTTTATTACCTACCATACTTATTGTAATTTCTTACTCTAATTCTTTTTTATGATTTAAGTGTATTCCTATATGTCCGATTCCTAATATTATTGTTGATATGATTAGAAATATATTTTTACCATATATACCTAATAATAGGAATGCAACTACTGGCAAAGTCGCTCCTGCAACTGGTATTTTTAATAAACTACTGTACATATCTTTCATTGTTTTATTGCTTTTAAAATATCTAATCCAATATATTTCATATAAAATCATTAGAATAAAAGCAATTAACAATATAATAGTCCAATTAGATATTTTGTTTATATTAAAATCACTAAATATCAATGATATACAAGTTACTAGCATTTCTCCTATTCTTTCAAATATTAGTAATACTTTATTTTCATTTTTTACATATTTTCCATAGTTTTTAGGTTGATTTTTATTCCATATAATATTAGGTATCATTAACATTAACAAGAATATGAAACCTATATATGAAAATCCAAAGTGAATATCCATTATTTTATCTCTCTTTCAAATTGTAATTTGAATTACTGTTTGCTATCAATTATCTTTAATATCGTATCTAAATCTTCTTTTGATATTTTTGACTGCTTATTTCCTTTTTGAATTTCTTGACAGCTTTCTTTTAAATAATATACTTCGTTGTCTATTGTTATTTTATGAGTATTTATTCCATCACATATTTCAGAGTTGTATTTTGAATTGACTAATATATTATAAATTTTATTGATGTCATCATAATTATTTATTTCTACCGTTTTACCATCATATTCTATTGTGATGCTTTTTTCATTTGGTAAATCGTATTTCATAAACCAACTTCCCATTTTTACACCAATATTACTTTCATAAGGCTCATTTGGAGAGACTCCAACATATCTAATAACTTTATAACCTAATCCCCAATAAGTTATCTTACTACCATCATTACTAACTATTTTAATACAATACTTTGGCTCGTGTCCTGTTGTTACTCTACCACTATCTGCATAGTTTGTTATAATTCCTGCAACTATAAGTATAATTAAAATTATTCCTGCACCAATACAAATTTTCTTTTTCATAAACTCATCTACCTTTCAAATTACTATCTTTTGGTATGATTACATATTAAGAGTTTTCTATTCCTCATTAATATTAATCGTTATTCATATTCTCAATAATTTTTATTAGTGTTTTATCATCTGTTTTTGTATTTTTATTTAATAAATTGTCCCATTTATGTATTAACTTTTGTAAAGTTTCGTCATCTGTTTTTGTTTGTCCAAATGATAATCTTTTTAAATAAAAGTCATTTTTTTCAATAGCTCTTGCTATTCTTCGCCACGAGATTACTTTTTTTTGATTTTCTAGCTTAGTATCATCAGTTTCAGGAATATCTTTAACCTCTATTCCTTCTCTTTCTTTATACCATACCATAAATTTCTTTATTTTTTTATAATAATGTAACATTAAATCTTCGTTATATATTCCTATACTTTCTAATAAAAATATTGTATATTGTTGCCAAGACATAAAGTCTGGTTTTGTGGATTGGATATTTCCTAAAGCAGTAGTTTTACAATATATATTTCCAAAATTAACACCATTTACTCTACTTAATACCTTACTCCAAGTATCATATTCTAATGCTTTAAATTGATCTAATCCATTTCTTTGGTCATCTCCATATGGTTGACAAAGTCTTTGTTCATAAATACTTAATCCGTTTTTATACATTAATTCATAGATATAATTAAATTCTAAGTCTAATTTACTTACTGCTCCCCAAATATCTTCAACTCGCCAATCATATATAGGATAAAAATTATATACATCTATATGCTTCTCATTCATTTTTACTTTTGTTGTCCAATTATAATTTTGATAAGTTGTCTTTTTTTCTTGAAATGCAATTGTTCTAAATCTATTTATACTTTCATCTGTTCTAATTCCTATGCCACAAGCAACTTTGCTATTATACTTTTTTTGATACCAATCAGCAAATTGTATTATAAATTCCTCAAATTCTTCTCCTTTTCTAAACCATTCAAATGGACAATTGGTTATATTAATACTATCTTCTGGCATATTTCTTACCCATAAATGTTTACTCTCTTCCTCCCAACAAATCCATTTTGGTTGTAATACTGATACAGCATTTCTTAAAGCCATTGGAAGTGCTATGTGATAAAAATCTCTAATTTTAGATAAAGTTTTTAAATAATATATATGTTCAATCGTTTTTTTATACTGTGCTTCAAAGTCTATATATAGCACATCAAACTGTTTATTCATTTTTTCAGCTACAATATTAGCAAGCTGTACCATAACAGAACTATCTTTTCCACCACTAACACAAAAATAAATGTTTTCAAATTCGTTAAAAATAAGCTCCAATCTTTCTAGCGTTGCGTCTAATACATTTTTTTCTAAATATTTTTTTCCCATTAAATTATTCCTTTATATGTAATATTACTATTTATCCTTTTATCTCATTTATAATATATTAAAAATTTAACATTATGTTATGATTAAAAAAAGAATCTTATTGAATATTAAATTTTTCTTTATAACATTGTTCTATTATCTCGTTCTTTTCTTCTTCAGTTAAATCTCTTTTTAGCTCTCCTACTTTATTTCTTATTCTATCTACTACATTTTCCATTGTATTATCCAATTTTTTACTTGAAAATATTTTTTGATTAAGTTTTATAGTTTTTTCAATTTTCTCTTCTCTGTTTAAAAAGAAATATACTGCAATTGATAATCCCAATATTATACCTAAAATAAAATATGTATATTGATCCATAAAATCTCTCCTTAATTAGTTATGTAATAAAAGCATTATAGCATATAAGCTTCATTATTACAACTTATTCAAAAATGTAAAAATAAAAATGCAAAATGCTATTTTACATCTTGCATTATTATTTCTAAAAAATAATTTCTTATTATTCTAAACAGTCTGCAATTTTTTCAATTAACTTATAACATTCCCTTTGCTTAATTCCAGTTCCAAATTTTATAAGTAACTTATTTACTAAAATATTTAAACTTTCAGCATATTCCTTGCTTGTAATTTCTCTGTCTTCCAGTTTAACTCCAAGCATTTCAATAATACTTTTATTTTCATCTTTTAAAGTTCTAAAAACATTTATCTTTACATCAGGATAATCATTTTCTGTAAATATAATTTTAACATTTTTAAAAAAAGTATCATATGATTCTTCATAATTTTTTAATGCTGAAATGACTTGTTCATTAGTAATAGGCAATTCTGATATTCTCTTTGTCATTCTTAGCATAACACACAGTACATCTTTTATGTTTTCAGGCTTTAAATCCTCTTCTCTTATTTCAAGTTTTTCTAAAATATATTTTTCTCTTTCGTTCAGCGTTTGATAAATACTTTTGGTTCTATTCATTAAAACACCTCACTTTTTTAGGTATTATACCATATTTTGTAAGAAAAATAAATGGATTTACATAAATTTTATTAAAATTCTAATCTTTCATCTTCAATATATCCTAATTAATTTTCCTTATTGTCTTTTCTATATTGTAAGTGCATAAAATTTCCATCTTTTTTTAAATTCTATCACAAATTACACACAATCTCAATTTCTTTTGACCTTTCACACAAGTTATTAAGGTTAGCTTATCAGTTGATGATGGCTCTAATACAGAAAAATCTGTTTCTTCAATTTCTTTTATTTCAGAAACTTTATAAATATATTCTCCAAATGTATGATGATATATTATTTGATCCCCTATTTCCAATTCGTTTAATCTTTTAAAGAATCCAATGTCTTCGCCGTTTTTATTTATTCCAGAATTATGCCCTGCTAAACAAACATTTCCATTAAAAATTGCTGTGTCTTCAAAATGTCCTACTGCAGTTTCTAATACATCTAAATTCGTTGTTTCTTTTATTGGAG
>CAPBNZ010000108.1 GCA_948585895.1 uncultured Clostridia bacterium
TATAATAGAATATTACAAAAAAAGAAAATATCCATATAGAAAATTATTAATAAAAAATTATGTGGCAATTTATCGTGTAGATTATAAAAATAAATTAGTATATATAGCTCGTGTAGTATATGGTGGAAGAAATTATTTGAATGAAATATAAGATCTTCGATGACTAAATTAAGTCATCGATTTTCTTTTTTCATGTATTTATTTATTTCGATTGATCCAATCTATAAATTCTTCTTGTGTAATTTTGTGTGATTTATAACTATTGACCTTTTTCTTTCCAATTTGTTGAAAATGCTTATAATCTAATTCGTAATCTGTAATATCTTTATACCTAGAAGCCTTATATGCTTTATTATTATAGACTTGAGTAAATAGAGAAAGAGCAGCATCATTATTTTTAGATTCCAAGTATTTTTTATTTCTACCAATTTGCTTACAAGTTTTCGTATTATAACCAGGAGCAATATTATTACAATAGTTGGTGTTACGATTAGAGGTTATGAAATACTTACCACAATAGTTACAAATTTTTAAAATGATGTTATCTTTTATAATTTCACTTAATTCAAACTTTAAAAGAGAAGATATATCATTGGGAATATATAATGAATTTGAATAAGCAGTACATTGTTTAGTTTTTATGAGATTAGCAAGTTCGAGTTCAGTACAATTGGAATTATCAAGATCTGACAATGTATTTAAGCGAATTATTTGAAGTGAATTACTTTGCAATAAACTCGGATTATTAGGCAAATATTCTAAAATACATAATCTTTCAAATGGTGTAAAATTAGCAGTTTTCTTATTAGGAGAGAAAACACAATAATCTAAAATACTATTAATATCCTTTTGATAGGAAATTAGCGATTTTTTGTATTTCTTTACCATCTTTTCTACAAAAGAATGATAGATAGAAGATGAACATTTACCATCCTTAAATAATGAGATTAGTTTTTTATTTTCTAATCCAAATAAACAATATTTATTGAAAAACTCAATAATATTCTCTTTATTTGAAAAATCTGTATTTTGAAAATCAGTAATAATTGTGCCATAATCTTGATAGAAAATTTTATATTCATTAGACAAAGTAAAAACATCACTTTTTTTATCATAAAAAACATCTAATTTTATAATAATTTCACTATTATTTTCAGGACTAATAGCAATACCAAGATTACCAATTATAGTTTGCAAATACTGGTCTTTTAACATTTTTATACCTCTTTTTTACAAAGACAGAAAATTTAAAAAATAAGAAATTCTGTCTTTAGCAATAATTAATCAATTTTATTGACTTTAGATAAAAGGAATTTTATAATTCATCTATAAATTACAAAAACATTTTAGAACAGTAGCTGTCTTTGTAATTTCAAAAGGAAATATATAGTATAATTATAAAATCCCCTTTATTCATCTTCCAAATTATACTATATATAGCCTTAAAAATCAACATATATAGGGATTTTTTAAAGATTCCTATATCTAACATCATGGGAAAAACAGTGTAAACAGATTTTGAACTATTAAATGGAAGGAGGCAAGTATAGTGTGGAAAAAAGAGAAAAAATTGAAGAAATGTATTTTATACAAAAGATGTCTTTAACCAATATAGCAGAAAAATTAAATATATCAGTAAGTTATGTTTCAAGATTATTAAGGCAAAATAAAAAATATCACGAAGAACAAGAAAGAAGGAAACAAGAAAATCAATTAAAAAGAAAAAAACAACAAAAAGAATTAATTTATAGTCAGCGAAAAGAAAAAGCAAGACAAAGACTACTTGAAAATCAAGCAATGAAAAGATTGCATGAACAAGCAATAAAAGAAATGTCAAAAGGAAGAACACTAGGAAATGAAACACTTAGAAGATGGTGTAGCTTATACAATTACAATAAGGATAAAAACTGTTATGAGTTTAATACCAATGAAGCACTAAAGCCTAGAGATTTCCCATTATACATAAAAGTATGATATTTTTTAATGGCTTATCTATGATTTGTACGAAACCTTTGAGATTGTAAGACAAGCAAGAAAATATTAAAAATTTTTTTTGAAATGTACTTTTAAAGTAAAAGTATATAAAATCTTGTTATAACAATATTTAAAATTATTAAATTATAGGAAAGGGAGTATGAAAAATGGATAGGAAAGAAATAAAAGCAGGAATTTATATGAGGTTTGGAAGTGAATCACAACTAAAAAAGTATGAAGAAAACAGAAAGAATGCTATAGTAGAAAATGAGCTAGAAAGTAATTTAGCATTATTACAAATTTATCAGCTAGAAGATAATTTTAAAAACAAATTAAATAGACTAGACAATAAGATAGCAGATGATAAAGTAAAAGCAGTAACATATACTAACGATGAAGATTATTCAGAGGGTAAAAGCAAAAAGTTAAATAAAATTAAAAAGTTTTGTAAAAAGCAAAAAATAGATATTCAAAAAGAATATTTAGATGCATCTTTAGTAAATAATTATAAAAAGAAAGACTTAAATAATATGATTATTGATGCAACTAACAAAAAGTTTAATACAGTCATATTACTTAATTCAAAAGATATGGGGGAAAGTACATTAATTAATACACATATTATTAATGAGATTTTTACTAAAAATGGCATTAGATTTATTGATATAGAACAAAAAGTAGATACTAATCTTGATGGAACGCTTGTAATGTACGAAAATATACCATATCAACAACTTATGAATTTTATAAATACTGAAGAAAAGAAAATGAGAAGTGAAAAAATTAAAATAGGCAAAGAAGCAAAAAAGCGAGAAAAAATAAAATGGTATAAATAGAAAAGTCAGAGATGGCTTTTTTATTATGCTTTGAAAAAGGAGAAATGGAAAATGGAGTATATTTTAGCAATAGGTTATGTAGAAACAGTAATGCTAGAAATGAAATGGAAAAAAGAAAAAGAAAAATTAACTATGGAAAATATAGAAAGCAGATTAAGCACATTATTAGATAAAAAGAAGGAAATAATAATTGCTTATGCAAAAATAGCATATAACAATATAAAAAATAGCAAAAAAGAGGTTACAATAAGAGAAATGGAAGCACAAATACAAATTTTGAAAGATGAATATACAATAAATGAATTGATAGAAAAGGCTAAAAAACTATAAAGGAGAGTTTAATATGTTTTTTTTAGGTTTAATAATAGGAGCAATGTTGGGAGGAACAACTACATTAATTCTTTATGCTTGTATTTTAGCTGGAAAGGATGCAGAACAATAAAATGGAAACAAAATATATAGATGATAAAATTAAAGGAAGTATGGAATTATCGTTGTTAAATAGAATCTATGAAATGAAAATAATATCAAATTCTACATATATGGAATTAAAAAGGCAGATTTTAGCAGAATATCAATTAAAACTGCTATAATTTAAAAAATTTTTTTTGAAATAGGTGATAGATAAAAATAGTGATAATATTAATGTAGAATTGTCCTTCCTAAAAGGAGGAAACAGTGGAAGTACAAGTAATAGAAAAAGCTATTGGACGAATTGACCGAATAAATGGAACAATTATAAGAGAGCGTTTAAGAGTAGGAGCTTATTGCAGAGTTAGTACTGATTCAGAAGATCAAAAAAATAGTTATGAATCACAACTTAAATATTATGAAAAAAAGATAAGAGATAATATCAACTGGACATTTGTAGATATTTATGCAGATGAAGCAATTTCTGGTACACAAGATTATAAAAGAAGTGACTTTATGAGAATGATACAAGATGCACTAGATGGAAAAATAGATATTATCTTAACAAAATCTATTTCGAGATTTGCAAGAAATACATTAGATACACTAAAGTATGTAAGAATGCTAAAAGAAAAAAATGTCGCAGTTATATTTGAAGAAGAAAATATCAATACTTTAGAAATGGCAGGAGAATTATTATTAACAATATTAAGTTCAGTAGCACAACAAGAAAGTGAGACTATTTCATCACATGTTACATTAGGAATAGAAATGAAAATGAAAAGAGGGGAGATGATAGGAAATCAAGGAGCTTATGGATATGATTATGACAAAGAAACAAAAAATTTAGTTATTAATCAAGAACAAGCACCAACAGTACAACATATATATGATAGATATTGTAAAGGAGTAGGAGCAAAAACAATAGCAAAAGAATTAACAGAAATGAAAATACCATCTCCAAGAGGATTTGATAGATGGAGGGAAAATACAACATTAGGAATTATTAAAAATCCTGTTTATAAGGGTGATTTGTTAATGGGAAAAACATATACAACAGATCCAATAACACATAAAAGAGTAAGAAACTATGGAGAAAAGAATCAATATTATGTGAAAGACCACCATCCAGCAATTATTAGTGAAGAAATATGGAATAAAGCTCAAGAAATACTTAAAAAGAGGTCAGAAGTTAGAAATGGTGGCAGAAGAAAAGGAAATTATAGTAGAAAATATCCTTTTAGTAGTAGAATTTTTTGTGGTTTTTGTGGTTCTATTTTTACAAGAAGATGCTGGGCATCAGGAACTAAAAATGAAAAAAGAACATGGCAGTGTATGTCATCAATTAAAGAAGGTATGAAAAAGTGTCCTAAATGCAAAGGAATTAGAGAAGATGTTTTAGAAAAATGTTTTGTTGATGCTTATGAATTACTATGTAGGAATGATACAGAAGTAATAGCACAATTTATGAAAAAAATTAAAAGTATTTCTAAAGATACTTCAAATGAGCCATTAATTAAAGAAATATCAAATAAGATAGATGAAGTTAATAAAAAAATGGGAATGTTAGTTGATTTGCATATTGAA
>CAPBNZ010000109.1 GCA_948585895.1 uncultured Clostridia bacterium
TTAAACCCGGAACCAGTGGAGAGAATCAGTGGAAACCAGTGAACCCAAGTGGGACAGTCAACAATTTTTACAATCAGCATACTATAATGTATAAGTTTTTTAAATTTAGTAGATACTATTTTTATGGGAAAGGGGAATTTTTTATGAGGTCACTATGTATTAAGACAAATAATGTGGATTTACTAAATTATCTACTAAATGAATTTAAAAGCATAGACTTAAAAAATATTTGCTTTTCAGAAAATGAATTTAAATTATACAAAAATATTATCATTCATTATTTTGGTAACGATGAATCTCTATTCTTATCTAAAATTTCTTCCATTCTTAGTTTTCTTGTAATAGATGAATTAGAAGATACCTTGCTAAAAAGGTTAATTATGCAAAATTATTTCTATTTTGATAGTATAGAAAGAGAAAAAATTCTAACTATTTGTTTTGATATTATGACAGATGACTTTTCTAAACTTTTTGATAAAAAATTAAAAATACTACATGATATTTTTTATCAATTCTTATCTTGTCATAAGTCAATTGTATTAAATGGATTTATTAATTTTAGATTAAAAAGCTACTTAGCTCTTCTTGATGAAATTGTAAATGAAGCTGTAAATAGTTTTGTAATAGAAAAAGAATATTTAGAGTTCATTTCTTTACTAAAATTATATATCAACTCTCAAGCATATGGATGTGAAATGGTGCATATTGTTTTTTCTTCTTCAGAGTCTATTTTACTAGATGAGAATAAAAATTTAATTGTAGTTAGTGATAATATTTTTAAAGCTAAATACTTAAGTGACATTAGCTTTTCATCTAATGACTATATATTAAATTCTCTTCTTACTTTACTTCCTAAAAAAATTCATATTCACTTAATTGATGATGATACAGACGAATTCATTAACACTCTACAATTAGTATTTGAAAATCGAATTCATTTATGTAATGATTGTAATATTTGTCATTTATATAGGAATTCAAATAAAAACCCAAATAGAAAAAAAATTCCACATTCAGAACTTTTTTAATTCTGTAATGTGGATTTTATTAATTATTCTCAATATCAAAAGTTTTAAGAAGATAAAGAAATAAAATTTATACTAAAACTACTAAGTATTAAGGTTAATTATTAAAAGAATTAATTGCTTCACTAAATCCTGGTAGTAAAATAGCAACGAAATTATTTTCTTCTGTTACTTTCCATTTTCCATCTTTTTTCTCTAATATAATTGATTGATTAGAAGTTACATTTTGTATTTCTTCCTTGTTTAATTCTTCAATTAAATAATTTGTCATTTCTTGTTCACTAGGATTTTCTCCACTAAAAGCTGTCTTTATAATTCTTTGCATATAATTTCCTATAATTGTTTTAAAATCCTTGTTTGTTATTTCAACTTCAACAGTTGCTTTATTTTCCTCTTCTTTTACATTTAAAACTTTCCATTGAAGTTTATTAAATAATGATTTTTGAGCCTCTTGGTTAAAATCTTCTTCTTGCAATACACTAGTTAATATTCCTTGACTATAATTTCCTGATTTTAAATCACTTAACATAGTCTCTACTACTTGTTTTGGAGAATCTGTTTTTACGAATGCATAAGCTAATATCACAACTATTACTAAAATAGCTATTATTATTCCAATCATCATACCTCTTTTATTGGATTTCTTCTTCTCGCCTTTTACTTTCTCAAATTTCTTTTCTTGGTTCTTCGATTCTTCTTGTTTTTTTGTTTCTTTTTTTACTTCTATTGAAGCTTCTTTATGTTGTACCTTTTTTTCTTCTTTCTTCTCAACCGATTTTATTTCCTTTTCTTCCGCCTTTTCTACTGGTTTTGTATCTTGTTTTTTTGCCTCTTCTTTTTTCTCTTCTTCCATGATAATCCTCCTTTATTCATTTTCATAAAATGATTATATCTTAATAAATTATTTTTTGCAACATTTTTAGACAAACTTCTTATACTTACACTAAATACAATATCAAAAAAAGTCAAAATTTATTATGTCCCTGTACTTCTATACTTATTTAATGCTAAATTCCATAGTTTAATAGCAACTATCCATAAAATGATGGCAACAATAGGAGATAAATATATCATATAATCATTTAACCCTAAATAATTCATTGTCGGATAATAAGCAACAAAAGCAAAAGGCAAAATCATTGTTATTAATATTTTTATAAAGCCATTGTATATATCAATTGGATATTCTGTAAAAGTATACATCCTATAAAATGACCATATCACTTCGTTTGACCTATACGTCCAAAATGAAGAAATACTAAATATAGTAGAAATTGCTCCTATTATCAAGGCTCCTATTATACTAAAAAAGAAAATTTTTATAATTAATAATACGGTTACAGGTATAGCAAGCATATATAACATATACATTGTTATTCCTAATCCTATAAAAAAATCTGCTATTGATACAAATTCTTTTGAAGCTCCTATAATAGAAATTAAAGGATGTATTGGTCTTAATAAAATTTTATCAAATTCTCCATTTCGTATATATTTAGGTCCAATATCATATAAAGCATCAAAGCAATATCCTTGTATTCCAATTGAAATCCTTGTTATCCCATATAATAATAAAATTTGTTTAAAATTCCAACCTGCTATATCTTCTGTATTTTGAAAAACAATACCTATAAAAATCAAGCTAACAGCTTGCACAACAAGTTGCGAAAAAACTCCAGCAATACAATCTATTCTATATATAAGTATTTCTTTTAAAGATATTTTCAGCAAAGATAAGTATAAACTTATATTATCTAATATTTTTTTCACTTTTATCCCCCATTTATTGTAATATTTTTTACAGCATGATTAAAAAATACTTTGGCTATAAAGTATAAGATAAATCCCCATATAATCTGTTTCATGATTATGAAACAAATTTCATTTATAGCAATATTCCCAAGCCATATATTAACAGGAGTATAGATTAGCTCTTTGAATGGTAGCCACTTCGATAATCCTTGAAACCATGAAGGGAATAATGTAATAGGTGCAATTATTCCTGAAAATATTTGAATGGTTGCTTTTCTTAAAATTTGCATTCCCCAAATTGAGTTTGTATAAAAACCTACTGTTCCTACTATCATTTGTATAAAAAATGTAATTGGTATCCCTAATATTATTACAAATATACTCAAAACAAAACTTATGATGCTAGTTGGCAAAGTTAAGTTCCAAAAAAACGAGCATATAATAAAAGTTGCTATTCCAATTACCATTGCAAAAGCTAATTCTCCTAAGTTTACCCCAAAATAGTATTTAAAATAGGAAATAGGATTTAATAACTCTTTATTAATTTGTCCATTTCTTATAGAATGTGCCATATCTTCATTTATTCCCCATAAAGCGATTGAACTAAAGGATATGACTAAGATATAGTAAGTTATCATCTGTGATATAGTAAAACCTCCTGCATTTCCTGTTTGATTATAAATTGCTTGCCATACAAAAATATAGACTACTACTTCTACTATCCTGTTTAATGTAAAAAGATAAAAATTTGATTTGTATATATTGTATTGATTAAACTGCATTTTAGCTAACGCTATCATTGTTTTTATCATTTCTTATGTACTCCTTTATATATTTCTTTTAATATATCTTCTAATTCTGCTTCTTTCATATGAATATCCTCTATTATACAATATTTAGAAATTTCATTCATAATTTTTACTATTGTAATTTCATCATGGCTAAATTTTATTGTTAACTTATTTTCTGTTTCTTCTAATATCTCAAAACCTATTGGTTTAAAAGCTTTATGAATACTTTTATCTTTTGAACTTACTATAAGATTGGCTATAACATATTTCCCATAAGTATCCTTAAATTTTTGCTTCTCACCATCATAAATTACTTGCCCCTTATCCAAAAGAATAATCCTATCACAAACATCTTCAATATCTTTTAAGTCATGTGTTGTAAGAATTACTGTTGTTTTCTTTTCTTTATTAATATCTTTGATAAATCTTCTTATGTTTTCTTTAACAAAAATATCCAATCCTATTGTTGGCTCATCCAAATAAACAATTTTAGGATTATGCAAAAAAGTGGCAGCAATTTCACATCTCATTTTTTGTCCTAAACTTAAATTTTTAACTTGTTTGTCTAATAAATCTTCTAACTCTAATATTTGAGTAAATCTTTTCAAATTTTTTCTGTATTCATTTTCTGGAATCTTATACATCTTTTTTATGACTCGGAAAGATTCAATAACTGGTAAGTCCCACCATAATTGCGTTTTCTGTCCAAAGACTGCTCCTATGTTTTTATTATTATCGATTCTTTTTTCATTTGGTATTAATCCGTTTACTAAAACTTTTCCAGATGTAGGAGTTAATAATCCTGTAAGCATTTTTATTGTAGTTGATTTCCCTGCTCCATTTTCCCCTATATATCCTACTAACTCTCCTTCCTCAATATTAAAATTTATACCTCTTACTGCTGTAAATTCCTTATATTTTGGACTAATTAAATTTTTAAAATAGCCTAATAATCCCTCTTGCTTTTCTATTATTTTATATGTCTTTCTTAGATTTTTTACTTCTATTATTGCCATTACTTTTCTCCTTTTAATATTACTGATTTCATTGCTACTCTTAGTTTTATAAGAATATTTACTTTATTATTATAATCATTATAAAT
>CAPBNZ010000110.1:0-2254 GCA_948585895.1 uncultured Clostridia bacterium
AACTCTAAGACTGCAAAGAACACGGTCTTAGAGTTTCTTAATTGTTACTTTTTATTCAAACTGTTATTACATTTTATACAATACTATGAGATTAAGGAAGTAAGGTAGAACTGTAACGATAATTTCTTAAAAAAGGATTAAAATTCAGAAAAAACATTGCAAAAATTTAGCAATGATAGTATAATAAAAAATGTAGTATAATAAGATAGAATATAAACAATTAGAAAAAGAGAGGTAAAAAAATGGATTATTTATATATACTAAGAGAAGCACTTGTATGGATTATAACCATATTTTGGTTATACCAAATCATGGTAAGCTTATGCTCATTAGTAAAAATAAAAGACAAACCACTAAAAGTAAATAAAAACCATAGTTTTATGGCAATTATACCAGCACATAATGAAGAAGCAGTAGTGGGAAATCTAGTAGAAAGTTTAAAAAGACAAAACTATGACAAAGAATTATATGATATTTATGTAATAGCAGATAACTGTACAGATAATACTGCTAAAATTGCAAAAGAAGCAGGAGCTATTGTATATGAAAGATTTAATAACACAAAAAAAACAAAAGGATATGCTTTAGACTGGTTTTTACAACAAAAAATTGAAGAAAACGCTTCCTATGATGCATTTTTTGTATTTGATGCAGACAATATCGTAGACCCAGACTTCATGAAAAATATGAACAAAAAGTTATGCCAAGGAGAAGAAGTCGTACAAGGATATAGAGATATTAAAAATCCAACAGATAGCTGGATTACAGCTGGATACGCTATTTTTTATTGGACGATGCATAGATTTTACCACTTAGCTCGATACAATTTAGGATTATCACCATTATTAAATGGAACTGGATTTATGGTAAAATTTGATACCATAAAACCAGAAGGGGGTCTAAAAACAGTTACTTTGACAGAAGATATTGAATTTTCGTTAAAAAGAATTATAAAAGGAAAAAGATTAGGATGGGCAACAGATGCCATTGTATATGATGAGCAGCCAGTAGGATTCCAACAGAGTTGGTCACAAAGAAGCAGATGGACAGTTGGGCATATGCAATGTATCAAAGAATATACAAAACAACTAGCAGTAGCAGCAAAAGAAAATAAAACAATGATGAACTTTGATGGATTCTTATATATTGTAGGAAGTATACCAATGTTTATTATCACATTAATATTATTAGGAACAAACTTTTTAATGTATGCTGGAAATGGAATGACAGAAGCAGAATTAATTCTTAACATAGCAAGATATTTAGTACCAACTTTTTTACTACCAATTGGAACAGCACTTATTGTTATGCTATTAGATAGAAGACCAATTAGGCCAATGCTAAAGGGATTAGTGTGTTATCCATTATTTATGGGATCATGGTTACTAATCAATTTAAAATGCTTATTTAAAAGAGAAACAACATGGGAAAAAATCAATCATGTCAGAAATATTAAAATTGGTGATGTAGGAGAAACAGAAGAAGCGATAGAAATATTAGAAAAAGTTTAAAAAAAATGAAAAAAAGCTTGCATTAATACCAAAAAATGGGTATAATAATATAAGAAACGTAAAATACAGCAAGAGTGGGAACGAATCCCACTCTTAATTATTGGAATTGATAAGGAAAATAAGAGGAGGAAAGCTTTGGCAAGTATAGAAGAGAAAGTGGAAACACTAATAAAATCCACAATTGAAAAAACAGGATATGATTTATATGATGTAGAATATGCAAAAGAAGGAAAGAACTATTTCTTAAGAATATTTATTGATAAGCCAGAAGGCATTGATTTACAAGATTGTGAAAAAGTAAATGAAGCCATTAATGATTTATTAGATGAAGTAGATTACATGAAAGAACCATATTTTTTAGAAGTATCATCTCCACGGAATTGAAAGAATACTTAGAAAAGATAAACATTTACAACAAAATTTAGGAAAAGAAGTTCATGTAAGATTATTTAAAAAGAATCAAAACGGAAAAAAAGAACAACAAGGGATACTAACAGAATTTAATCAAGAAAAAATAATATTAGAAGAGAAGATAGAAATAGAACGTAAAAATATAGCACAAATAAAGACAATTTATAATTGGTAAAAGGAGGAATTAGAGAAAATGAAAGAACCAGCAATTGATAACAAAGAATTAATTTTAGCATTGGAGGAATTAGAAAAAGAGAAAGGGATTAAGAAAGAGTATTTATTAGAATCGATTGAAACAGCCTTGGTAACAGCTTATAAGAGAAATTTTGATT
>CAPBNZ010000110.1:2273-4572 GCA_948585895.1 uncultured Clostridia bacterium
TCAAATGGATTCACAAACAGGAGCAACACATATCTATTCCATAAGAGAAGTTATGGAAAGAGCAAATGATGAAGCAACAGAAATAAGTATAAAAGAAGCACAAAAAATAAATCCTGATTTAAAAGAAGGAGATATGGTTGAAACAGAAATTATACCAAGAAATTTTGGAAGAATTGCCGCACAGACAGCAAAACAAGTTATTATCCAAAAATTAAGAGAAGCGGAAAGAGAAATTATCTACACTGAGTTTAATGACAGAAAAGGAGAAATTGTTTCTGGCTTAGTCCAAAAAGCAGATCACAATATTGTGGTAATGGATTTGGGAAAATTAGAAGGAGTAATGCCTTCTAAAGAACAAATACCAACAGAACATTATCATGTAAATGATAAAATAAAAGGATATGTATTAGAAGTAGAAAAAGGGGCAAAAGGGGTACCACAAGTTATTGTATCTAGAAGTCATCCTGATTTTGTAAGGAAATTATTAGAATTTGAGATTCCAGAAATTTATGAAGGAGTAATTGAAGTTAAGAGTGTTTCCAGAGATGCTGGCTATAGAAGTAAAGTAGCTGTTTATTCACCAGATCCAAATATTGACCCAGTAGGTTCTTGTGTAGGACAGAAGGGCGTTAGAATTCAAAATGTAATCAATGAATTAAATGGAGAAAAAATTGATGTCATTGAGTGGAATGAAGACCCATCTATTTATATTGCATCTGCACTACTTCCAGCACAAATATTAGCAGTAGATATCAAAGAAGAAGAGAAATTTGCACAAGTGATTGTACCAGATGACCAATTATCATTAGCAATTGGAAAATCTGGACAAAATGCAAGATTAGCAGCGAGATTAACAAATTGGAAAATAGATATCAAATCAGAAACGCAATTTAGAGAAATGTTAATGAGTCAGAAAAACGAAAAAGAAGATGAAGTAGAATCAGAGAGTGAAGAATAAAACAAAAGTCAAGACATAGAATAAAGGGAGGACATTCTTTCCCAAACCAAAAGCCTTGAGAAAGGAATCAAAATTATGAAAAATCAGCCACAAAGAACCTGTATGGGATGTAATGGAAAGAAAAATAAAAAAGAGTTAATTCGAATTGTAAAAAATAAAGAAAACCAGATAAGTGTTGACAAGACGGGAAAACAAGAAGGCAGAGGGGCCTATCTATGTGATGATATACAATGTTTAGAAAAGGTAATCAAATCAAAAAGATTAGAAAAAGTATTTGATATGAAGATATCAGAAGAAATTTATGAAAATTTAAGAGGTGTCATTCTTGATCAATAATAAAATATTAGGTTTAATTGGATTAGCAGCAAGAGCTAGAAAAATTTGCTTTGGAGCAGATAGCGTTGAATTACAAATTAAAAAGAAGAAAGTGTATTTAGTAATAGTAGCTGAGAATTCTTCTGATAGGACAAAAGAAAAATTTGAAAAAAGTTGTAAGGAATATAAAATACCAATTATACTAGAAGGAGAAATAGAAGTTTTGAGTAAAGCAATTGGAAAATCCAATAAAGCAATAATTGGGATTGAAGATATCAATCTGGCAAATGAGATACAAAAAATAAAAAATGGGGGTGAACTTATTGGGTAAGGTAAAAATACATGAAATAGCAAAAAAATTAGGCTTAACCAGTAAAGAAGTAATAGATGCAGCTAGTAAACTAAAAATAGTCGTAAAAAGCCATTTAAGTGGAGTAGATGAAGAGGAAGCAAAAAAAATAGAAAGTGCATTAACAAAAAAAGAAGAAAAGAAAAAAGAGAAGGAAAAAGACGTGAAAAAAGAAGAAAAAGCACCTGTTATAATAAGAAGAGAAGTTATTATAGCTGGGGAAGAACAGGAAAAAAAGAAAGAAATAGTGAAAAAAGAAGAAAAGAAAAATATGGGCAAAAATGAAGATTCGGCTTCAAAAGAAGAAAAGAAAAATAATGTTGGATTTGTAGAAAGAAAACAAAATAAAGATTATAATATTGTTTATCGTAATAAACCAAATAAGCCAATGACTGTTAGTGAGTTGTTTGGTCTTAAAAAAGAGGAACCAAAGCAAACACAACCAATAAAAGAAGCAAAATTAGATACGCCAATAGAAAAAGTAGAGGAAAAAGTGGAAGATAAAAAGCCAATCATACAAGAACAACCAAAGGAAAAAGAAGTGCTAGTACAGCAACCTGTTAAAGTACAACCAGAAATTACGATTAGAACCAAGAATGAAGAAAAAACATTGAGTCATACTAGTGAAAATAGAAATAGTAATACTAATAATTATACGAATAATAGAAATAATAATA
>CAPBNZ010000111.1:0-3053 GCA_948585895.1 uncultured Clostridia bacterium
AAAAAAAAAAAAGTAAATACTAATAATAGTAAAATTTTTAACAAGTTACTTAAGGAGTTTTTATGAAAAGAACAATAAAAAAGCTATTATTCGTATTTTTTTTATTATTAATTTATACCTATGTACTAGCCATTGAAAACATTCCTAATGATTTAGTTATTTTCGAGGGCGAAAACATTACAATGAAAACATTGTTAGGAATCCATGTTAGAGTAGATTCAGAAACGATTGAAACCGTTTCTAATAACAAAACGGTAAGTAAGAAACCAGGAAAGGCAACTATGCAAGTAAGCTTATTTGACAATATTTTACTCAAAGATGTATCAGTTGACATTTTGCCCAAAACAAAAGTAATTCCAGTAGGAAACATAGCAGGGGTTAAATTATATACTAGTGGGGTATTAGTAGTTGGTATGTCTGAGATAGAAGGACTAGACCAAAAAAAGTACAAGCCATATGAAAATTCAGGAATAAAAGAAGGAGATACGATTACACAAATTAATGATAAAATCATTCGTTCCACTGAAGAATTAATGACAACAGTAAATCAAGCAAAAGGTAAAGCTGTAAAAGTAAAATATATTCAGTCAGAACAAACAAAAGAATGTAGTATTGAACCAGTAGAAACAGCAAATCATCAATACAAGTTAGGATTATGGGTAAGAGACAGTGCAGCAGGAGTTGGAACGGTAACTTTTTATGAACCATCTAGTAAAACTTTTGGAGCCTTAGGACATGGAATTACAGATATAGATACAGAAGAATTAATTAACATAGCATCAGGAGAATTTGTTACCACTAGAATTTTAAATATCACAAAAGGAGAAAGTGGAAACCCTGGGAAAATACAAGGAACAGTTGAAAATCAAAGAAATATTGGGAAAATATTTAAAAATAGTCAGTTTGGAATTTATGGAACGGTGGATAATCTATCTGGTTTAAATTTAGATACATCAAAGGAAATGGAAGTTGCTATGAGAGATGAAATACACTTGGGGAAAGCTACTATTTTATGTAATTTAGACAATCAAAAAGTAGAAGAATATGAAATTGAAATAGAAAAAATATATAAGGAAAATAATTATAACAATAAAAGTATGCAAATAAAAGTAACAGATCAAAGATTAATTGAAAAAACAGGAGGAATCATACAAGGAATGTCAGGATCACCAGTTATTCAAAATGGTAAATTTGTAGGAGCTGTAACACATGTTTTAGTAAATAATCCACAAGAAGGATATGCTGTATTTGGTGATATCATGTTAAAACAAGCAAAAGAAACAAAATAAAACTATTAGTCCCCATTGGTTCCGAGTCCCCATTGGTTCCGGGTTAAAATGGTGACATAGTCTTTCTATTTTAACTTGTTCCAAGTGGTCAAAGAGGTAAAAGAAAGTTAAAGTAATAATGGAAATGAATGATGAATGAAAAAGACCACAAATTAAAAAACTATAGTGAATAGTAGAGCCATACTTTTACTTAATACAAGAAGAAATAATAGCTTAAAATCGTAAAACAAATATAGAATAATGTAATAATAAATAAAGTTTAAAAGAAGGACATGCTATTAATATAAGCATTGTCCTTCTTTTAGAAATAGATATAGTTTATGAAATTAACATAGATCCAATTTCTGTTACTGTACCAGCACCAAGTGTCATTACAATATCATTTTTTGTTACATGATTTTTAATATAAGAAACACATTCTTTAAAGTCTGGAATATATTTTGCATCTTTTCCAATAGAAATTAATTGATCTACTAAATCTTTTGAAGAGATACCATAGGTATTTTTTTCTCTAGCAGCATATATATCTAAAACAATTACATTGTCAAAATTTAATAAGCTATTTGCAAAATCTTTTAGTAGATTTTTCGTTCTACTATAGGTATGTGGTTGAAAAATTACCCAAGATTGATTATATTTTTTATGAGAAAGTGATTTTGCAGTAGCTAAAATTTCAGTAGGATGATGTCCATAATCATCATAAACACTTATACTATTATTTATTTTTCCTTTAAATTCAAATCTTCTATGAGCTCCGAGTGAACTTTAATAAAGCAGATTTAATTGCGTTTTTAGCAAGATTATATTGGTTACACAAAGCAATACAAGATAAAGCATTTAATACATTATGCATTCCTGGTACAGAAAGTTTTATAGTATCAAATTGTTCACCTTTATAAAAGACATCAAATTTGGCAAAACCATCCTCATTAAAGATAATGTTTCGAGCACAAAAATCAGCTTCTTTATTTTCAATTCCATAAGTAATAGTAGTAGCATTGGTATATTGTTTTAAATCTAAACAATTAGTGTCATCAGCATTTAGGACCAAAGTTCCATCTTTTGGTAAAAGTTTTACATATTTAATAAAAGCATTTTTTATATGGTCAAATGTTTTAAAATAATCTAAATGATCATTATCAATATTTAGAATGATTTCTGCTTTAGGACTGAATTTTAAAAAGCTTTCGACATATTCACAAGCTTCTATAATAAAATGTTCACTATTTCCAACCATATAATTTCCATTCAAAGGTTTTAAGTAAGCACCAACTTGAATACTAGGATCTTGCATAGCTTCTAGGAAGCAAAGGGCAACCATAGAAGTAGTAGTAGTTTTTCCATGTGTACCAGATATGCATATAGTATCTTGATAACAACGAGTTAATTCTCCTAGAAAATCAGCTCTTTCGATAGTTGGAATATGTAATCTATTAGCTTCTAACATTTCTGGGTCATCTTGTTTGACAGCAGCAGAATATACTACAATATCAGAATTAGCAACATCTTCTAAACTATGACCGATTACTACTTTAATTCCTTTTTGTACAAGAATTTCAATGTTTTCTGAGTTAGCTGTATCAGAGCCAGTAACAAAAAACCCCCAATTTTTTAGAATGGCTGCGATTCCACTCATACTAACCCCACCAATTCCAATCATATGTATATTTTTATATTTCTTTATATTTTCAATATTTGGCATTTAAAAACACTCCTTTATAACAGATAAATTATATAATTATATAGTTAAAAATTCAATAGTTT
>CAPBNZ010000111.1:3126-4471 GCA_948585895.1 uncultured Clostridia bacterium
AATAATCTTGTGGCTTTATATTTTATGAGATAGACAAAAAAGTGTGACAAAATATAAAATTTAATTTTTTTGTAAAAAAAAGAAGGAAAAACTTTTTTTATGAAGAATAATATAAATGTACATAAGATACAAGCTGTATGTACAAAATAATTAAAAACTTAAGGAAGGTAGGTGCACTTAAAAATGCAAATCACAGATGTACGTCTAAGAAAAGTAAATTCAGAGAACAGAATGAAAGCTGTTGCTTCTGTAACATTCGATAACGAATTCGCAGTACATGATATTAAAGTTATCGAAAGCCAAAATGGATTATTCATAGCTATGCCAAGCAGAAAAACTCCAAACGGAGAATTCAAAGATATAGCTCATCCAATCAATGCTGAGACAAGAGAGAAAATTCAAAAAGCTATTTTAGAAGCTTATGAAGCTCCAGAAACAGAAGAATCAGCAGAATAATGAATAAAGATAAAAAGCACTATCATAGTGCTTTTTTGTTATATATAGAAAATCAAAAATTTTCTATAAAATAAAACACATTCCACAAAAACTTAATGAAAAGCAAATTATTTTTTTATTTTACTGGGGAAATAGTTAATAAAAATAAAAAAATTAGTTTTTATTTCTAAGTATGACAGTTATTTGTAATTTTTGACAAATCTACATAAAATGTGTTATAATTATTTAGATTAAGTAAAAACTTAGTATAAAGAAAGGAAGCTTTATACTTTAAAAAAAGTTTCATTGAATTTGATTATTCAATGAAAACCAAGCTAATTTGGCTCATTTGTTAGATTAGCAAGTAACCTAATAAGATTAATTTACATAAGGAGGACTTTGCAATGATTATTAATTTTATAGTAATCACTGTTACAGTGATTTTAGCAGTGAAATTGATGTCAGACATTATAAGCAGAAGGATGAGAGAACTTCGGTTTGTGTTTGGTACCCTTTCAATATTAATGGCTATACTAGATGCATTTGGTATAGCAACTTATATTGAATGGCTATATCCTGAATTTTCTATTATCAGGTTTATAGTCATTATGATTATACTTTTTAGTATATATATGGCAATAACAGTCATTATTGGAAAAATTAAAATCAAATGGGATAAAAAGAAATCTCATAAGATTATTAATATCCAAGAAGCATATACTAAGAAGAAAAGAAGTTAGTCTGTTAGGCAAAAACCCCACAAATGAGTGGGGTTTTTTGTTGTATAGAAAGCTTATATATCCTATAGATTAGATTTTTTCTAACAAAATATATTCCACAGAAACTTACTATAAAACTTTTGCTAGGGAATAAAAGTGCTTTATGTAAGTAATCTAAAAAGACAAAAATT
>CAPBNZ010000112.1:0-2619 GCA_948585895.1 uncultured Clostridia bacterium
TTGTAATACATTTTGTAAAAGTAATACTATTAGAAAGCTTTGCTTTCAAGTGTTTTGTGAGGTGATGTAATACATCTATTCTTGCACTACGTGAAAAAAGTAAAAAAATTTTGTAAAGGGGCAGATTTTATAAATTGAGCACGTTAGAATTAAGTTAGTTGTTCGAACAAAGTGAGTTACAAATAACTTATGCAACCGAATGAAATGAGGTTGTATACATTAAAAATTAAGTGTAAGGAGAGATGAAAAATGTTAAATAAGGGAGAATTAAAATCATTTCAAGAAGAATCTATTGTTGATTCTTGGTATAATGCTAGAGCAGAAGATTTATATATACTAAATGATGTTGATAAGCGAAAAATAGCAAAAATAACAAAAGAAGAAGATACTTATCGAAAAATAGTAAATGAAATATCTAAAATAGCTAAAAAAGATAATAAGGAAAGAATATTAGAAAAAATAGATAAGCATTGTAATAAATTAATTAATATCGGTGGATACGAAAACGAGAAGTTTTATAAGGTTGGATTTATGGATGGAATTAATTTGATTATTGAATGTATAGGGGGAAAAGAAAATGCTAAGTAAATATGGGATTTTATATAGTAAATATTTAGAAGAATATAAGCCAATAACATATCAAGAATTGAAATGAATGGAACAATAAATGATTTTTTGGAATTAAAAGATAAAGAATTTAATGATTTAAGGAATTCTATTATAATGGAATTAAAAAATAAATATAAGAAACCTAATACAGATAGTTTTATAGAACTAGCTCAATATAATAATTTTATTTATAATATAGCAGATGAAACTGTAATTTGGACATCATGTCCAAAATCAATAAAAACTACATAGAGTAAGAAAATGGTTGAAGAAAATACTTATATAAAATGTCGGATAAAAATCTGACATTTTTTTGAAAATCCGATAAGTTAAAGGCTTTGCCTTTAAGGGTTTTATGGGTATATGTCAGATACCTATTCTTGCACTATATAATAAAATAAGCTGTGATGTAAGGAATATAAAAAAATAATAAAAATTTGTTGAGAAAACAAATTTTTTATGATATAGTAGTAAAGTATGGAGGAGCAAATGGAAAATATAGTTTTTATGAGTATAAAAGAACAACATATAAAAAGAATTTTAAATAAAAGTAAGAATCATGAATTTAGAACTAGAATTCCAAAAGAAAAAGTGGACTATATATGGGTATATGTACCAACTCCAATTAAAGAATTAAAATATATATTAAAAGTTAAAGAACCAATTTCAACTCCAAATAGAATTATAGTTGATGGCTTTGGAAACAATAAATTTAACGAAAAAACTGGAACTAAATATGCATTTCCTATTGAGAATATGTATGTAATAAACCAACCTATTAGTTTGAATGAATTGATAAAAAAGTATCAATTTACAGCACCTCAATCATTTGCATATGGTAGAAAATATAAAGAATTAATAATGAATGTTGAAAAAATAGGAATGAAACAGATTTTTTAAGGAGAAGATTATGAAGAAAAAATGTATAGAACTATTTCTGGAGCTGGTGGATTAGCTTTAGGACTAGAAGAAGCTGGATTTGAAGAAATAGGATTAATAGAAATAGATAAAAAAGCATGTGATACTTTAAGATTAAATAGACCTAATTGGAATGTTATAGAAGAAGACATTGTAGAGTTTTCAAAAAAAGACTTATTAAAAGAATTCAATATAAAAAAAGGAGAACTAGATTTATTATCAGGTGGATACCCTTGTCAATCTTTTAGTTATGCTGGAAAAAGATTAGGTATTGATGATATAAGAGGAACAATGTTTTATTACTATGCAGAATTTTTGAGACAATTACAACCAAAAATGTTTTTAGCAGAAAATGTAAAAGGCTTAACAACTCATGATGGTGGAAAAACTTTACAAACAATGATAGATGTTTTTGAAGAATTAGAATATGAAGTAAAATTTCAATATCCAAAACCACACAATTATAAACCAGTATTAAAAGATGTACTAAAAAATGTTCCAAAATCTGAAGGAGCAAAATATCCAGAAAAAAAGAAGAAAGTATTTGATTTAGTACCGCCAGGAGGATATTGGAAAGACTTACCAGATGATGTGGCAAGAGATTATATGAAATCTTGTTATTTTATGGGAGGAGGAAGGACAGGTATAGCAAGAAGATTATCATGGGAAGAACCTTCACTAACACTTACTTGTTCTCCTATGATGAAACAAACAGATAGATGTCATCCAGATGAAAGTAGACCTTTTACAACTAGAGAATATGCAAGAATACAATCTTTTCCAGATAGTTGGGAGTTTGCAGGAAAAATGAATGACATATATAAACAAATAGGAAATGCTGTACCAGTAAAATTAGCAAAAAATGTTGGAGAATCTATAATGAAAGAACTAGGGGGTAATGAGAATGTATGAAGTTAATTTTATAACGAGAGAAAATCTAAAAGAACACATTAAAAATACAATTGCAACATATGACCAAACATTAAATGGAATTGATTTAAAAAAATTTAATTCAAATATAATAGATCCAATAAAAATGGTATTTGATAGCAAAGTATATAGAAAAACATTTGAAGAAGTAATAGAAGCTGA
>CAPBNZ010000112.1:2632-4447 GCA_948585895.1 uncultured Clostridia bacterium
GAGATAGAACGAATGTTAATGCAATAGGGTATTTTCATCTACTAGTTTGATGAAGGCATTTATAATAAAACAATTTGATAATGATTTATCCAATGAAGAAAAAATTTATAAATATATTAATTTTTTAGATACAGAGCTAAATATAATGTCTCCTATGGAAAGTACTTTTGCTTTTCATTATTTTGGAAATAGGTCTGGTATTCTGAAGAATGTTAGAAGACTAATAGTATAAATCAAATTATGGATAAAGTATATGCTGCAGGAATTGATTTAACATTGCCAACAATTTCAGCTCAATTATCAGATTATGCTAATTATAATATTGTTCCTATTTTTATAACTTTTGAAAAAGGCATAAACTAATTTTTGATTCATTACTTATAATTAAAACTGGACTATGGAATGGAAAAGTTATTCCTAAATATAGTTATAAAGTTTTTTATGATTCAGGATGGAAAGATGAAGATATAGTAATGATATCCAATAAATTAAGAGAAATATTTGAAAGGAGAGAGAATCAATTTAATAGAGGAGAAAAAACAATAGTAATGAAGAACATTTTTTGAAAATGTGTAGTAAGTTAGAAGCCGAATTAAAGGAAAGTATAAATAAAAATAACTAGAAATTAGTAAAAAACTAATTATCTAGTTATTTTTTTATGAATTTTTATAAAAATTACCGGTTTTTAAGTTATTAGTGACATATACCTAGTAGAAGGAAAAAGTAATAAATTTTTTTAAAACTAATAAACTTAAATATCAAAAATATTAAAGGAAGGTAATTAAAAAATGCCAGAAAAGATTATTGATTATCTAAAAAAAACAGAAAATCCATATATGTTAAAAGTTGGAGATATAGTTGTAAATATAGAATATTCCGAAAATTACAAAAAATTTAATGAATGCATACTAAATATTTTAAAACAAAAGGTAGGAAAGTAAAATTGCTTTGCAATTTTGCATTTCTTAAACTGTAACAAATCAATCTTAACAGTTTTAGCAAAATGGGCTGATTTTTTTAATTGGACACGTTACACTATATACCGAAGGGAGGTAAAATACTAATGGCAGGAAGAAAATCAAAATATTCTTCTAATGAAAATATTGTAAGTAAAAAAATATGGTCTGTTGCATTATATATAAGGCTTTCACAAGAAGATGAAGATAACGGAAAAGATAAGCAAGAGAGTAATAGTGTAACAAGCCAAAAAACACTATTAAAAGAATTCATAGAAGAACATGATGATTTGATAGTTTATGATACATATATAGATGATGGATTTACAGGAACAGATTTTAATAGACCTTCATTTCAAAAATTACTAGAAGATATGAGAAACGGAAAGATTAATTGTGTGATTGTAAAAGATTTATCAAGACTTGGGAGAAACTATATAGAAGTAGGAAATTATATAGAGCAAGTCTTTCCATTATTTAATATAAGATTTATTGCCGTTAACGATTCAGTAGATAGTTTTAAAAATCCAGCAAGTACAAATACAATTTTAGTACCATTCAAAAATCTAATAAATGATGAATATTGTAGAGATACATCAATTAAAATTAGAACATCATTAAATGGGAAAAAGAAAAAAGGAGAGTTTATAGGGGCGTTTCCATCTTATGGATATATCAAAGATCCAAAAGATAAGCATAAGTTAATAATTGATAAGAGTGTTGCAGATATTATAAGGAATATATTTGATTGGAATGTGAATGAGGGACTAGGAAAGATAGCCATTTGTCATAGATTAAATGATTTAGGTATTTTAAATCCTACAGGACATAAGAAGTTAGAGCTTGAGCAAAATTATAA
>CAPBNZ010000113.1 GCA_948585895.1 uncultured Clostridia bacterium
GAGTTAAGAAACACAGGAATTGTAAATGAAAATCCAGAATATTTAAGAAAAGGAATGTTTGATTGGACAGAGGAAGAAGAAATAAGTTTTTATAATGCCAACATTGAAAAATTTGCTAAAAAGTTAAAGCCATTAGAAGATTCCTCTTATTACATAAAAAAGTTAAAAGAAAATGGACACGAAATATATATCATAACTGGAAGAAATAATGGAGAATATACAAATCCTTATGAACTAACGGTTGAATGGCTAAATAAGTATAATATTGTTTATGATAATCTGATATTTACAGATGCTTATGATAAACATGCAAAAACAGTAGTATGTTTAGAAAATAATATTGATTTAATGATAGAAGATAGTATAAGAATAAGTTTAGATTTAATAAATAATGGAATTAAAGTCTTTACAATGAATACACGATATAATCAAAAGGAACAGTCATTGGACAGAGTTTCAAAATGGAAAGAATTATATGAAAGAATTAGTAAAATGAATAAAAAAGAAGATACTCAAAAAGTAAATGTTATTTTAGATACAGATATTTACAATGAATGTGATGATCAATTTGCTCTTTCCTATTTACTAAAATCACAAGATAAATTTAATATTGAAGCAATTACAGTAGCCCCTTATCATCATGATAATAATATCTCTATTGAAGAAGGAACAGACAAAAGTTATAACGAAATCATTAAAATATGTAATTGGTTAAATTTTGACTGGACTAACAAAGTATTTAAAGGTTCAACAGATTATGTAGTAAATGGCTATAATAAAGGAAATGATGCAGTAAATAAAATAATTGAAATTGCAAATAAGAATGATAAAACTTATATTCTAGCAATAGGAGCAATAACAAATGTAGCCATTGCTCTAAAAAAAGAACCTAAAATAATTGATAAGATTGAAGTTATTTGGCTTGGAGGAAATAGCTTTTTAAGTAAAGATAATAAAGAATTTAATTTTAAACAAGATATACTAGCTGTAAGAACTGTTTTTGAATCAAAAGTAAAATTAACTATTGTACCATGTAAAAATGTAGCATCAAATTTAAGAACTTCAATATATGAACTAGAGCATTTCTTAAAAGGAAAAAGTGAATTATGCGACTATCTATGCCAAAGATTTTATGATGATGGTGTGCATGGTATTCAAGAAAGAAGAGTAATTTGGGATATAAGTGTAATAGCTTATATGATTAACAAAGAATGGTTTGAAACAAAAAAAATTAATTGTCCTAACATCAATGATGATACATCTTATGAACTAACAGAAAACAAGCATAAAATAACAGTGGTTAATTATTTGGATGTTGATAAAATATACAAAGATTTATTTAAGAAATTAGGAGAAAATGAATGAAAATATATTTAGTAAGACATGGAGAAGTAAATCATAATTTATATGGATTATATAATAGAGAAGATGAAGATTTAAATGCAACAGGAATAAAACAAGCCCAAGAATTAAGAGAAAACATTAAAAATATTGATTATGATTTTATTATATCTTCTCCATTATCAAGAGCGAGACATACTGCTAATATTATTAATATTGAGAATAAAAATATAGTAATAGATTATAGACTTAAGGAACGAGATCCAGGAAGTTTAAGTGGACAGCCCCTTGAAATAACAAATAGAGAAGAATATTGGAATTATTATGCGACTATCCAATATGGTACAAGTGAAAATATTAAAGAGTTTTTTAATAGAATTTATAATTTTTTAGATGAACTAAAGACAAAAGATTATAAAAATGTACTAATAGTAGGTCATAGTGGAGTATCAAAAGCATTTAGTGGTTATTTTAACGGAATAGATGATGGCAAATTTTTAAATAGAGGATTAAAGAATTGTCAAATAAAGGAGTATGAATTATGAAATTAACAAGTAATCAAGCATTGCAATTGCTAGAAAATTTTAGAGGAACAACTCAAAGTGATAAATGGATAGACCATTGCATTTGTGTAGGAAATACAGCAGGAAAAATTGCTAAAGCTTTAACTGAAAAAGGTTTTAATGTAAATGTCGATAAAGCAATAGCACTTGGTTATGTTCATGATATTGGTAAATATATTACTAAATTTGAAAAACATGAAATAAAAGGTTATGAATTTCTAAAGGAAAAAGGATTTGATGAAAATTATTATAATATCTGTTTAACACATTCATTTTTGAATAATGATATTATTTGTGTAGCTGGAGGAGTTCCAGATCCTAATGAGAATCCTTTTTTAACAAATTTTATAAAAAACCATAAATATACAATTGAAGAAAAAATAGTAAACTTGTGTGACTTAATGTGTCCACAAGGAAAAAAAGTTTATACAATTGATAAACGATTAATTGATATTATGATTAGACATCGGTGCTTATGAAAATACACAATATCATATTAAAGAAACCTATAAATTAAAAGCATATTTTGATGATTTATTAGGATATAATCTTTATGATTTATTTCCAGAAATAAAAGAAAATTTGTAAAATAAAATTAAAGTGGATATATTTTTCTTCCATAACCACCTACAAATAAGCCTTTAAAAAATTTGCATGTATATATTTTCAAAACAAATAAAATATTATATAATTACTTTAGTAACAATTAATATTTAGATTGCTACTACAAAACTATATAAAAAAATAAGTAAACACATTTTGAACTAATATGAATAAATATAAATTATCTTCGGACAATTTATATTTATTTTTTTCGTTCATAAACTTATGTAGAAGGTGATTAAATGCAAAAAAACACATTAGAGACTAAAGTAACAAATATATATGATGAAAATGGCTTAACACTTACAGAATTAATGCAAGAATGGTTAAATGAAAATTATTTTTTTGGAATTTAAATAATGATAAAAATGAAATAAAATATAAAGGTATAAATAAATAGTTATCGTAAATTTAAACTCTGGAAAGGAGGCTAAATGCAAGAGTTAGACTATAACTTTCCTCCTACTTATTTTAAAGTAGGAATTTACACAAGGCTTTCAAGAGAAGATGAAAAAGACAAAGAATCTGAAAGTATTGATACACAAAAAAAGTTACTAACTAATTATATAAAAAGTCAAGGTTGGACTTTATTTAAAATATATGTAGATGATGGATTTACTGGTACCAATTTTAATAGACCAGATTTTAAAAATTTAATCAATGATATTGAACTTGGAAATGTAAATTTAGTCATTACAAAAGATTTATCAAGACTTGGCAGAGATTATATTGAAACAGGTTATTATTTAGAAAAATACTTTCCATTAAAAAATGTAAGATATATTGCCTTAAATGATGGGATCGATACATTTGACAATAACAATACAAATAATGATATGACACCATTTAAGTCAGTTTTTAATGATATGTATGCAAAAGACATTTCAAAAAAAGTTCGTTCCAGTTTGCTAACAAAAGCATCTAGCGGACAAAACATTAAATCTTTTTTACCTTATGGCTATAAAAAAGATGAAAAAGACAAAAACATCATTTTAGTAGATTACGAGGTTTCTCCTATTGTTCAAAAAATATTTGAAATGTATTATGCAGGAAATAATAAAACTGAAATATGTAGATATCTAAATACAAATAAAATACTAACACCACTTGCCTATAAAAGAAAAACCACAAACTATTTTAACCCAAATAATAAGACGAATTTATGGAGTACTACTATGATTTCTAAAATTCTTAGAGATAGAATTTATACAGGTGATTTAGTGCAACATAAATATAGCAAACTAAATTATAAAACAAAAAAAATTATTGATGTACCAAAACAACAACATATTATTATTGAAAATAATCACAAACCAATCATTGATAGAAATATTTTTAATAGTGTTCAAATTATGCTTGATAAAAAATCAAATGAATGGAATTATACCGCTTCTTCTCCTCATTTATTACAAGGTCTAGTTTTATGTAAAAAGTGTAAATCAAAAATAACCTATAATAAAAATCATGGAAAATATTTTAGATGTGTGTGTTCTTCTTATAAAAGAAATGGTAGTAAATTTTGTTCAAATATCCATTTAAGAGAAGATGCATTGATTACTAGTGTAATTACTAGTCTAAAAGAAAATATTGCTAATTTTCTAAAATACGAAGAATTAGAATATATCTGTCCTAATACACAAATAGATAATAAAAAATTAGATTATTTAGATTCTAAAATAGCTGAAAAAGATAACTTAATTCAATCTTTATATGAGGATAAAGTAAAAGGAATTATAACAGAAGATTTATTTATTAAACTTTCTAAACAATATGAAATAGATAAAAAGACTTTGTTTAATCGAGTTCAAAAGGAAAAAACTATTAGCAAAAATATG
>CAPBNZ010000114.1:0-3331 GCA_948585895.1 uncultured Clostridia bacterium
TACCCCGTCATTGAATGTAATAAGGTTTTTGATGATGGTGCTTTTTTGTCCGTACAGTAAGCGTAAAGTCTGTGCCGGCATTTCCTTTTTTGCTAAAATTTCTGTTCCTTTTCCTTTTACTTGAAAAATGAATTCTAATATTCCATTTTCTCTATCTAAATTATAAATACTAATTGGTCTTCTTAGAAATGGTTCTGTTTGGCTTGTTACTCTTATCTCTATAAAGTTTCCTGGTTTCGCATCTTTCACAATACTAGGTGCTTTCACACTAAATTTAAAAATATCTGGTTTTAATTTCTCTTTTTTTATTAATTCTGCTAATAACATTTCTGCCATATTTTGCCTCCTTTTTTGCCAAGAGATACCAAGACAGATGGACCTTTTTGGCAATTCTTTATTTATTCTTTATAATTATTGACTGCTTTCATTCATTTCTCATAACCTGTCCCAAAAGTATCCAAAAGTGGATACTTTGTGCCTGTCCCCAAACTAACCAAAACTAACTAATAATTCATCTCTCATTCTTAACGCTTCTGCTCTAGTTGCTTTTGCATATTCTTGCTGAGTATATTGTTCTTTCCATCTATCTGATTTGTATGCACACATAAGGCTTCGAGATGCATTGACAATCCCACCTAGCCCATTTTTATCAAATCCTAATGCTATATCATTTGCTTTTCCGCCTTGTGCACCATATCCAGGAATTAAGAAATAAGTGTGTGGTGCTGCTTTTCTAATCTGCTCTAATTGTTCTGGATAGGTTGCTCCTACTACTGCTGCTATACTACTATAACCATTGTTTCCCCTTAATTCTTCTCCCCATTTTTCTACTAATTCTACTACTTGCATATAAACTTCTTTGTTGTTTTCTAATTTTAAATCTTGAAGTTCTCCAGAAGATGGATTAGAGGTTTTTACTAAAATGAATATTCCTTTATTATATTTTTTACAGTCTTCTAAAAATGGTTTGATACAGTCAGTTCCCATGTAGGGATTTACAGTAACAAAGTCTACATCATAAATTGCTTCTTCTTTTACTCCAATTTGTGTTCTTCCTAAAAATGCATTTGAATATCCGTGTAGCAGTTGATCCTATATCTCCTCTTTTAATATCAGCTATAACTACCATTCCTTTTTCTTTAGCATATTTACAAGTTTCCTTAAAAGCTTCCATTCCTGGAATTCCAAACATTTCGTAAAAAGCAATCTGTGGTTTAATAGCTGGTACTATATCACAGGTAGCATCTATTAATGCTTGATTATATTCAATAATTGCTTTTGCCGCTCCTTCTAAGTCTTGAGAATATTTACTTGTTACACAGGTAGGTAATATTTCATATCTTGGATCTAGCCCCATTACAGTTGGATTGTTTGTTTGTTTAATTTTTTCTATTAAATTGTCAATTGCATTCATTTTTTTATCTCCTTTTTTATTTCATAAGGTTTGGATACCTCTTAATACTAAACAAGGTGTTACAAAATTAACAGTTTACACCTTAAATTGACAGCATTAGGATATTCCATCATTCTTATTTTTACTATAAAAATTCTAAATTCTTTCTAAATTCTCATTCCATTCTTTTTCTTTAAATCCCACCAAAATAATTTTTTCATTAATTAGTAAAGGTCTTTTGATTAACATTCCATTAGATGCTAATAATTCTATCTTTTCTTCTTGTGACATATTTGGTAACTTTTCTTTTAAGTTCCATTCTTTATATTTTAAACCACTTGTATTAAAGAACTTTTTAATTTCTAATCCACTTTGTGCTATCCATTTTTCTAGTTCTTGTTTTGATGGTACTTCTTCTACAATATGTTGTTCTTTAAAAGAAATATGATTTGCTTCTAACCATTTTTTTGCTTTTTGGCAAGTTGAACATTTTGGATACCATAGTAATAGATTTTCCATCTTGCTTTCCTCCTTTTTTCTTATGTTTTTAAGTATTTCCATATTAAATCACATCTACTGATATAGTAATCATATTCTTATGCAAAACTTAACAGTTAGTTTCTTTTTGATAAACGATTTCTCCTCCTACAATTGTATATTGCACTCTACCTTTTAGCTCTTTTCCAATAAAAGGACTATTTTTGGATTTTGATACAATCATTTCTTTTGTATAAATATAGGTTTCATTTGGGTCAAAAATAGTAATGTCTGCTACTTTTCCTTCTTCAATGGTTCCCCTATCTATATTCAATAATCTAGCTGGATTGTAAGAAGTTAATCGAACTAAATCCAAATAGGTTAAATCTCCTGTGTCAATTAAATTCATAATTTCTGCTGGTAATGCTGTTTCAAATCCAATAATTCCATTTGGTGCTACTTCCAGTCCTTTCTCCTTTTCCTCTTGAGCATGTGGTGCATGATCTGTAATAATAGCATCTATGGTTCCTTCTTTTAACCCCTCTATAATAGCTTGTCTATCTTTTTCTTCTCTTAAAGGAGGATTCATTTTAGCATTAACTCCTGATTTTAAAACTTCCTCAACTGTAAATGTAAAATAGTGTGGACATGTTTCACAAGAAATTTTAACACCTCTTTTTTTAGCATCTCTTACCATATTTTTTGTTGTTTTTGTACTAATATGACATATATGTGCTTTCACATGATTGGTTTCTGAAATAACGATTTCTCTAGCCGCCATGATTTCTTCTGCTTCTGGTAACACACCACTTACTTCTAATTTTTCTGCTATTTTACCTGCATTAATTGCCCCTGCTGCTACTGATTTTTCTTCACAGTGGGATGCTACAAAAGTTCCTAATTTGTCTGCTTCTATGATAGCTTCTCTCATCATTTTGCTGCTGACAACTGGCATTCCATCATCTGAAAACGCAATTGCTCCTGCTTCTTTTAATTCTTCAAAATTCACTAATTCTTCTCCCTTTTCTCCTTTTGATACAGAAGCATAAGGAAAAATATTACATAAATTTACTCTTTTGGCTTCTTCTATGATTTGCTGCAAAACAATAGCACTATCTGGTGTTGGCTTTGTATTTGGCATTGGACAAATTGTAGTAAAACCACCACAAACGGCACTTTTGCTACCTGTTTCGATTGTTTCTTTATGCTCAAATCCAGGTTCTCTTAAATGGCAATGCATATCAATCATCCCAGGTATTATATTAAAATTTGTACAGTCAATTATTTTATCTGCTTGCTCGACAATATCATTTCCTATTCTTTTGATTTTGTTATCTTCAATTAAAATATCTTTTTTATCAAATGTATTTGTTTTATAGTCAATTAATGTTCCATTTTTTAATAGTGTTTTCATTTTTACCTCCCAAAATTTGTTTTTACTATCTTATCATTTTATTAGAT
>CAPBNZ010000114.1:3341-4319 GCA_948585895.1 uncultured Clostridia bacterium
AACATTTTACAAACATATTCCTATATTTCTTTCCATTCTGTTATTGTAAGGTAGGAAACTAAAAAAGATGAATATTGACAAATTTCTATTTTTTCTTTAAAATACTAATAGAATAAAATTAAGGAGGAAGTATTATGTCTGATATCATGTCATACCTATTTGAAACAAAAGCAGTAAAATTTTGCGAAGAAAACAAACCATTTTTTTTAACCTCAGGAACCATCTCTCCCTATTTTGTAAATACACACTTTCTTTATGGAAATGAAAAAGAAGCAACTGAATTCTTATCTTATATTGATACTTTATTAGAAGATAGAATTAATTTACCTAAACAGGTATTTGATAAAGTCTTAGCACAATATAAAAATAATAGTATATTCAAATATACTATTGATACCATGATAAAAGCTATTACAGATAATGTTAATGTAGATGAAATTGATTATATATCTGGTGGAGAAAGAAGAGATTGGTATTTCTCTAATATGATTGCCTATCTTTTTAAAAAGCCACATCTTACTTTATTCAAAGATATGGAAGCGTTTGTTAGCCCTTATGATTTTTCTTCTACTGAAAAGATAACGAATATTGAAGGAAAAACAGTATTAAATGCTTCTGATTTAGTAACTGCTGCTTCTAACTATGTTCGTTCATGGATTCCAGCCATTAAAAATTTAAATGGTAAACTATTATGGACTTGTTATGTAGTAGATAGAAAACAAGGCGGAACTGAAGTTCTTGAAAAAGAAGGAATTAAAACTATTCCTTTAGCATTTGTTAACAATGCTCTTTTCGAAAAAGCTTTTGAATTAGGAATTATTAATCAAGGGCAATTCGATATGCTAAAAAGCTTTTATCATGACCCTTATACAACTATGAGAGAATTTTTAATAAACCATCCAGAATTTATAGAGAATGCTTTAAATTCTTCTGATGAAAGGACACAAAAAAGAGTAAAACTTTTAGTAGAAGGTAATT
>CAPBNZ010000115.1 GCA_948585895.1 uncultured Clostridia bacterium
ATAGGTTTTTCATTGAGTATACATTCATGCGTTTTAACATTTAATACAAGTCCATTATGAACAAAAATATCTTTTTCTTCTTGCTCATTATTGGATTTATAGTTTTTTATTTGATTCTTTAAATCTATTTGATTCAATTTTTCCATCCCCTTTGGCATAATAACAATATTTATAAGAAAAAGTAAGGATTTTGTTATCCCTACCTTTACCATATTCTCTTCTTATAAAAAGTTTATTATATTTTTTCTTCTATATTTGAATTATTTTTTCCCAAGGCAAGTCACTTTTTCCAAAGTGTCCATAATTTGTCGTCTTTGTATAAATTGGTTGTTTTAAGTTCAAATATTTTATGATTCCATCTGGTGTTAAACTAAATTTTTCTTTGATTAATGCTACTAATTCTTCTTCTGTTTTGGTAGATGTTCCAAATGTATTAATACATACCGATAGCGGTTCTTCCATTCCAATAGCATAAGATACTTGTATTTCACATTTTTTAGCCAAACCATTCGCTACCAAGTTTTTGGCAATATGACGCATCATATATGCCCCACTACGATCTACTTTACTTGGGTCTTTTCCCGAAAAGGCACCTCCACCATGGCAAGCATATCCCCCATAAGTATCTACAATAATTTTTCTTCCTGTTAGTCCCGTGTCTCCCAATGGTCCCCCTATTACAAATCTTCCTGTTGGATTAATATAGATATTTGTGTTCTCATCTATCATATTTTTTGGTACAATTTGATTAATTACTTTTTCGATAATATCTTTTTTTAATTGTCCTTGTTCTACGTTCGCTTCATGTTGCGTTGATATTAGTATGGTTTCAATTCTTTTTGGCTTGTCATTTTCATATTCTACTGTCACTTGTGTTTTTCCATCTGGTCTTAGATATGGTACTACTTTTTCTTTTCTTACTTCAGTTAATTTTTTTGCTAATTTATGTGCCATACTAATAGCATATGGCATATAATTTTCGGTTTCATCAGAAGCATACCCAAACATAATTCCTTGGTCTCCTGCTCCTCCTATATCTACTCCCATTGCTATGTCTGGACTTTGCTTTGTAATGTTAATATCAATTTGACATGTTTCAGGATTAATATCAATATTAGCCTCTCCATAACCAATATCTTTTATGGTTTCTCTTACGATTTTTTCGTAGTTAATTTCTCCATTACATGTAATTTGCCCTGCTATTGTTATTTTATTACTAGAGGCAAAAGTTTCTACTGCCACTCTTGCATTTGAATCTTGCTTTATACATTCATCTAAAATGCTATCTGATATGGTATCACATAATTTATCTGGATGTCCTTCTGTTACACTTTCTGATGTAAAATAATATTGCTTCATTTTTTTCTCCTTTTTGCCAAAAAGTTAAACCTTTTGGCAATTTTATTTTTATTATTTAATATTCATTATGCCATTTATTACAGAAATTGTCAATATTTAGCATCTGGTCTTTACTATTTATTGAATAATTTATTGAATAAACCTTTATTGTCTTTTTTATTTGTTTTTTTCTTAATTGCCCTTTTCCTGCTTTTTTCTATTATCGCATCTATACTGTCTTCTTCATCAAAAGTAATTTGCTCTGTGTTTCTTTTTTCTTCCTCATATTGTTCTTCTTTTTTGCTGTATTGTATTTCTTCTATATTATCTTTCTGATTCTCTTCTTCATATTCGTTATCTTTATATTCGATACCTTCATATTCTTCTTCATATTGATTCTCTTCCTCGTATTCTTCTTCGTATTCATTGTCATACATCAAGTCATTCTCTTCCTTGTCTTCATTATTATAGCTACTTTCATAGTATTCGTTTTCTTCTACTTCTGCTTCTGTTTCCTCTATTCTATATTCTGATAAATCCTTCTCAAATTTCTCTGATACTTCTTCTTCAAATACATTATAAATATTTTTGATTCCTTCTATTCTCCAATAGTTTGAATTGATTACTGTTCCCATGCTAATATTAACATTGTTCACTTCTTCTTCAAAATTCTTTTCTTTATCCTCAATATTTCTTAAATAAGTCTTATTGTATAATTCTTTATAAGCTTTTTTAGTTACTTTGTTGGTTACTTCTTTTAAAATTAATTCATATAAATTTCTAATTTGAATCATATCTAACTCAAAATTATTACAAGCTTCTACCATCATTTTTTTATGAACTCTTGTGCCACTAATTGCTGTCATTCTTTCGTAGTCTAAAAATCCTACTATATATTCCTTTTCTGCTTTTAAAAAAGCTAACTTTACACTTGTATCCCTTAACACTTTCTTGTATTTGTTCAATTTAATTGATTCACTGTCTGTTTCTGCTAATAATTTCTTGACTTTATCATAAACTAGAACATAACATTCTACTTCTTTTTCTGCAATATCAATTCTAGCACTAATAGCTTTTTTTAGTACCTCTTGATTGAATGCCACTTTTTCACTTTTTCCATTTTTGGTCATAATAGCTAATGCTTCTTGTTTTACTTGTTCTTTTTCCGAACTAATAAAATCTTTCAGATTAATTACATCTTTTACATCTATTTGAGTAAAATCATTACTCATTGTTTTTATATACTCTATGTGTTTTGCTTCGCTTAGCCTTTTTGCTTTTTCGCATTTATTTCTATCTTTTTGTTTCTGTGAAAAATCACTTAAATATTGAATAAATTCTTCCCTTATTTCTTTTAATCTATCATTATTTTCCTGCAAAATATCCTCTATTTTTCTTAATTTGTTTTCTAATATTTTGACATCTTCTCCTAAATCACAAAATAATTGTGCTCTCTCATCTTCTAATTTTCGATTGGCTTTATATAATCTTTCTTGTTCTTTTTGTAAGCTTTCTATCTTTTTTGCAGTATTATCAAATTCTTGTATGACTTTCAATTCTCTATCTGTCATGATTTGATAGTTCTCAATTTCATGAATTAATTCATTATATGTTTGGTTGTTTCTTTTTAAATTATATGTTTTGTCAAACTCTAATATCTTTTCCATATATCTTTCTAAAACTATAGCACTTCTTTCATACATTTTAATGCAACCCCCAAAATTCTACATTTTTTATTACAATTGAAACAAAAGGGACAGTCCTTAACTGTTTCATTTCGTCTCTACTTTTTATATCTTTTTTCTACTTGATATATCACAAAAGCAACTAACATTCCTATACATGCTGTTATTAACTGCGTTGTTCCCATTGCTACTTGCAAACTACTAACTAATTTAGTTGGAAAAACGCTAAATAAATTCAACATTTCAAAAGTAGCAAAAATTACTAAAATTTTTGCAATAATTCCTACTATTCCAGCTAAAAAGTAATTTTTCTTTTTTTCTAGTAAAATAAATTTATAAGCATAGATTAGTACAAAATTTCCTAACCAAATTGCTGGCACCATATAAACCATATACACAGAGGCAGTTCCAAATACATACCCACTTAATATAGTTGATATACTTGGCATCGTTACTATTCCCACTATCTTTTTATAGCCTTTTATATTAATTGCCGAAATCACTAATATTGCATTTACAATAGAACCAACTATGATTTGGGAATTTATAGAAATTATACTTTGTATTCCAAAAATGGTATTCATTAATTGTGCTAAAAAAGTTGGCACCAAGAAGCCTATTAATCCTATTATAATACTTTGAATACTATCTATCTTTTCTGGAAACTTACAAATTGTTTTGTCTAATACATTTTCTTTTTCCATTTTTACTCCTTTTTCTTACTAATTTTTATCTATTATATCTAAAAAAGAAAAAAAAGTCCATACCTAAATTGAAACAAGAGGGACAGGTCTTTTTGTAACATCTTTTTCTTATGTTACAAAAAACTTCTTCATTTGGCATATTTCTTAAAACTTTCATTTAAATATCTTTTTTCTTATGTTACAAAAAGACCTGTCCCTCTTGTTTCATAAAAAAATTGACTAAGGGATGGTTCCCTCAGTCAAAAGAGTAAATCTATAAGCCGGGTTCTGTCTTTTAAAATAGTCATTTATCTAGGATATATATTACTATATATCTCAAGCCACGCAAGTCAGAAGTCGCCGAGCAGGCTTAATCTTCTAATTAGGTGTTGCTTCAGATGGGGTTTACACAGTCCCACTATGTCACCATAATGGCGGTGAGCTTTTACCTCACCTTTTCACCCTTACCTATATCAAATAGGCGGTTTATTTCTGTTGCACTTTCC
>CAPBNZ010000116.1 GCA_948585895.1 uncultured Clostridia bacterium
ACAGGCAGCATTAGAAACAGGATGGGGAACATCAAAGCTAATGACCAAAGCAAATGCATATTTTGGTATTAAAGCGACTAGTGATTGGAAGGGAAAAGTGTTTAATTCTAAAACATCAGAGTGTTACGATGGAAAAAGTTATACAAATATAACTGCATGTTTTAGAGCTTATGACTCGGTATCAGAATCAGTATCAGATTATTATGATCTAATCACAGGCTTAAGTAGATATGCAGGTGCTATAAATGAAACAAACGCAGAAAAGTGCATAACTGCAATAAAAAATGGAGGTTATGCAACTAGTCCTACATACATAAAGAATGTTATGAGCATCGTAAATGACTATAATTTGACACAATATGACTCTTGCATGAAATCTGGACAAAGTAACACTAATAGTTCATATACTACACCTGTGGGTGCAGGTAACACACCTACAGGTGGTACAACTTATACTGTAGTAGTAGGAGATAATTTAACCAAAATAGCAAAACGATTTGGAACTACAGTAGATGCAATTTATGAGATAAATAAAGGGGTTATAGGCAATGACAAGAACTTAATTAAGCCAGGTCAAGTGTTCAAAATACCAACTGGAACTAGAACAAAAACTATCACTGCTAATAGCGGATTAGTGTTAAGAAGCGAAGCTAGAAAAGGATCTACATATCTATCAGCATACCCAAAAGGAACAAAGGTTACAGTAACTTCTGAAAATGTAGCAAATGCAGATGGATTCAATTGGGATGCAGTAGTGGTAAATGGAAGGTCTGGATATATGGCAAATGCATACCTAAAATAAAGTGAAAAGGGATAATATCTTTACTAGAACAAATAATACCAGTAGTAACACTAAAACTACACCACAGGCGTTATTCATAGTAGAGTGTTATCCTTTTTTTTATGCCTAAAGTACCGAAAAATCAAGGAAAATTAACAGAAACATTTGTTTTAAAAAGTGTGCGTAAAAGCTGGATATATTAACAAAAGTGTGGTATTGTTTAGTTAGGAGGTGAGTATTATGTTGACAGGGAAATTCGGAATAGAAATTGAACTAACAGGAATTACAAAAGATACAGCCGCAAATACCATAAAATCAATAGTAGGTGGAAGAATAGAACATACACACGATGGCTATTATACAAGAAAAATACATGCAACTGATGGTAGGGTATGGAAGGTAATGAATGATGCAAGTATAAGAAAAGTAAATTCAAGAGGAAATTCAACAAATGATAATGATTATTCAGTAGAGGTAGTAAGCCCAATACTAACAGAAACAGACATAGACACAATGCAGATAATAACTAGAGCATTAAGAACAGCAGGAGGAAAAACAAACGATAGCTGTGGGATACATATACACCTAGATGGATCCAACCAAACAGTACAAAGTCTAAAGAACTACATAAACATTATAGCAAGTAAAAATGACCTACTATACAAAGCACTACAAATAAAACCAGCAAGAATAAGATGGTGTAAGAAAATGGATGAAAGACTAGTAAACGAAATAAAGAGAAAAAAACCAAAGACAAAACAAGCAATAAAAGATATATGGTATAATACAAAGAATGCAGGATATTACGGACACTACAACGATACCAGATATCACTTCCTAAATCTACATAGCTACTTTAATGGAAATGGAACGGTAGAATTAAGAGGATTCAATTCAACATTACACGCAGGAAAAATAAAAGCATACATACTACTAGCACTAGCAATAAACAATCAAGCTCTAACACAAAAGAAAGCAACTAACAGAAAAGTACAAGAAGAAAATGAAAAATTCGCAATGAGAGTATACTTAAATAGAATCGGATTCATAGGAGATGAATACAAGAATTATAGGGAACACCTATATAAACACCTAGATGGATGTGCAGCATGGAGATATGGACCAAATGATCCAAGATATAAGAAAAATAAAAAGGAGGCGAAGATATCATGAAAAAAGAAATGATATACATAGCATACGGAAGTAACATGAATATAGAACAAATGAAAAGAAGATGCCCAAAGGCAATACCAATAGGAAAAGGAATACTAAAGGATTACAAACTAGTATTTAAAGGTGTAGCAGATGTAATAAAAAGCCCAGGAGATGAAGTACCAATAGCAATATGGAAAATAACAGAAGAATGTGAAAAAGCACTAGACAGATATGAGGGATTCCCACACCTATATAGAAAAGAATATGTGACAGTAGAAATAGAGGGAAAAGAAGAAACAGGAATGGTCTATGTAATGAATAGAGGAAATATAGCACCACCAAATTACTACTACTATAATGTAATACACGAAGGATATAAAGACTTTAAGATAAATAAAAATGCACTAGAAAAAGCATACAGAGAAAGTTGTAAATCAATAAGAAATGAAGCATAGAAAAAAGCAATGGGTACACACAGCCCTATTGCTTTTGAGTTAAGCTTATTTATTTTTTTCATATTGAACATCTTTGAATAATGGGTTACGAAAAAACTCGTATAATTCAATATTAAATGCTTCACAAATATGAAGAAGTGTGTCTAACTTTAAGAGTTCTACTTTACCAAGCATAAAATCATTTAATGTATTAGAAATTCCAGCAAGATTAGTAACCGCATTTATAGTTTTAATATTATTTTCTTTCATTAATTCTAAAATTCGTTTTCGTATTGCTTCAGATAATTGCATAATTGCCATACCTCCAAAAAAAGTATAGCAAAGGTATAAATAAAAGGTTTCGAACGCAACCGAAAAAAACGGATAAAACCGAAATTATGAAATATTTACAATCCATATTTTTTTAATATATAATCAAAAAAATGTTCCAATTCATATTTTGCAGAATTAGGTAATTTAGAAGAAAGAATAGGAGCAGGAATAGTTAGTTTTGAACTTTTCTTCTTTTCTCGTTTAAAAACAACCCTTTGCTTATCTAAATATAATTTTTGAATAGAATAACCATTATCAAGCCAACTATTGGAAAAAAGACCTGTTCCCTTTCTATACCAATAGCATGAGTGCTTATAAGCAGAATCACAAAGTTTAGATTCAAGAATATTTTCGATATCTTTGAATTTTAAAGCAAAGGTTTGTTTATTACAATTTGCAAAATACTCAAATAAATTTTCATAAATACTCTTTCGTTTTCGTTGTTTTATATTATCAGCATTTTGGATGTCATTAATAATCTGATATACATCAATATCACGCAAATGCATCAAATCAGAGTCAACAAACAAAATTTCATCTTCTATACAAAATTCATGCACATAAGCCATATTCCTAATAGTTTTATCTTTAGATAATTTTTTAAATATAATCCTACGAGATTGGTCAGGACTAATTTTTTTATCACAGTAATAACATTTTCCATCTTGTCTATCCCATACAGATTTATATTTGCCACTAACTTTTAACATCTCTTGAGAATCCAATCTATCCATAAAATAATCAGGGTCAAGGAAAATATTTTTTTTTGTATCAATTTTTTTATGTTCAACTAAAACAACATCCTCTAAATTAATAACTTGAACATTTTTATTTGTTGTTAATGTAAAATTCTGTCTACCTAAAGAATCCTTATACCAATATTTGTTTATTAACATTTTAGTGTCTTTTTTTGGATAAATATTCTTCATAAGCTTTAACAAAAGAGCAGAAACTAAAATATCAATATGCTTAAAAATTTCAGCAGATTCTTCGACACGATGATATGAAGCCCAGCCATGTAACTTTGCATTAATAGATTGAATTAGTTTTTTTTGTGACCATTTTGTTTCTGGATTAAGAATCAGTTCTTCCAAATCTCTTTCAAAATTGCTAACAGCCTTTTCAGATGGAATGCAATAGACATGACCATTGAATCTACAATAAAAGCGTGATAGAAAATCAAATCCATTATTAATATGTTCTATATGTGTTTTTTTTGATGATAATTCTAAACCACGAATAGCAAGAAATTCTTTAATAGCTTGTAAATATTTTTCTGCAGTTTCTTTTGAACGAGCAGAAATACAAATATCGTCAGCAAATCTAACGGCATAACCATCAAAGTAATCAAAATGTTCTTTGTTATCTTGTAAATCATAAAGTAATTTTTGAATACCATCTAAAGTCATATTCCCTAACAAAGGAGAAATATTACATCCTAAAGAAATACCAGTATCAACAGGGAATATTTCATTATTGAAAACAAT
>CAPBNZ010000117.1 GCA_948585895.1 uncultured Clostridia bacterium
TAAGTCAATAGTTTTTTTTATTTTTTGTTTTACATTTTTATTACAATATAATTACAACATTTAAACATTAAATTTGAATAAAACAATATCTCCATCTTGCATAATATATTCTTTTCCTTCAGAACGAACTAATCCTTTTTCTTTAGCAGCTACCATTGAACCCATTTTTATTAAATCTTTATAAGAAACAACTTCAGCCTTAATAAAACCTCTTTCTATATCAGAGTGAATTTTTCCAGCTGCTTGTGGTGCTTTTGTTCCTTTTTTTATAGTCCAAGCTCTTACCTCTGGTTCACCTGCTGTTAAAAATGACATTAACCCTAATAAATCATAACTTTTTTTAATCACTTTGTCTAATCCAGATTCTTTTAATCCTAGTGCCTCTAGCATTTCTTTTTTATCGTTTTGTTCTAGCCCAGATAATTCTTCTTCTATTTTTACACATAATGGTATTACTTCTGCCTTTTCCTTTGCAGCATATTCTTTTACTTTTTGAACCATCTCATCATTTTCAGCATTATCCAGCTGTTCTTCTGAAATATTAGCAATATATAAAATTGGTTTTGTAGTAAGTAAAAACATTTCTTTAACAGCTTCTTGTTCCTCTTCATTAAAATCAATTGCTCTTGCAGATATCCCTTTTTCTAAATTATCCTTTATTTTTTCTAATAAGTCAATTTCTTGCTGATATTTCCTATCTGCTTTTAAATTCTTTTTTGCCTTATCTAATCTCTTAGTAACAGTTTCAATATCTGCAAAAATCAATTCCAAATTAATTGTCTCAATATCTCGAATTGGATTAACACTTCCATCTACATGAACCACATTCGAATCATTAAAACATCGAACCACTTCACAAATACTATCTGTTTCACGAATATGAGACAAGAACTTATTTCCTAACCCCTCTCCCTTACTCGCACCTTTCACAAGCCCAGCAATATCGACAAACTCAATCACAGCATGAGTTGTTTTTTGAGGTTTAAACATCTTAGTTAATTCATCTAATCTTTCATCTGGTACCCCAACTACTCCAACATTTGGCTCAATTGTGCAGAAGGGATAATTAGCACATTCAGCTCCTGCTTTGGTAATGCTATTAAACATGGTACTTTTACCTACATTAGGTAAGCCAACAATTCCTATTTTCATAATCTTAAATCTCCTTTTGGTTAGTTTTGGGACAGGCACAAACTATCCACTTTTGGATACTTCTGGGACAGGTCGTGTGTCTTATCTATTATCCATTTTTTAATTCTATTTCTTCTAATAATTTTTGCTCAAATTTTCTTATGCTCATTGTTCCAATGTCTCCATCTTTTCTTGAACGAACAGCAACAACATTTTCCTCTACTTCTTTTGGCCCTACTACCAACATATAAGGAACTTTTTCAAGTTGAGCTTCTCTGATTTTGTATCCTATTTTTTCATTTCTATCATCTACTATTACACGAATTCCTTTTTTTATAAATTCTTCTTTTAATTGATTAGCATATTGATGTTGAGTATCTGTGATTGGTAGAATTTTTACTTGGGCTGGTGCAAGCCATACTGGAAATGCTCCTTTGTATTCTTCGATTAAAAAAGATAAAAATCTATCAAAGGTTCCAAGTATTGCTCTATGAATAACAACTGGTCTATGTGCTTTTCCATCTTCACCTATATATTCTAATTCAAACCTTTGTGGTAATAAGAAATCTAATTGACAAGTTGATATTGTTATATCATGACCAATTGCTGTTTTTATTTGAACATCTAATTTGGGACCATAAAACGCTGCTTCTCCTTCTGCTTCATAGAAGTTAATTCCTAATTCAGTTAAAATTTCTCTTAACTGACTTTCTGCTATTTCCCACATTTTATCATCATCAAAGTATTTTTCTTTATTATTTTTATCTCTTAAAGATAAACGAAATGTATAATCATTAAATCCGAAATCTTCATAAACAGATAAGATTAATTTCACAACCTCACCAAATACAGATTTTATTTGTTCAGGAGTTACAAATATATGTGCATCATTTTGACACATTTCACGAACTCTTTCTAAACCACAAACACTGCCACTAGATTCATATCTAAAGTCATGTGCTAATTCACCAATTTTGATTGGTAAATCACGATAAGAATGGAGTTTATTTTTGTATATTAACATATGATGTGGACAGTTCATTGGTCTTAAGACTAACTCTTCATTTTCCATTTTCATAACTGGAAACATGTCTTCATGATAATGATCCCAATGCCCACTGGTTTTATATAAATTTACATTAGCAAGTGATGGTGTATATACATGTTGATATCCTAGGGCAATTTCTTTATCAGCAATATATCTTTCTAATATTCTTCTAATGGTTGCACCATTTGGTAAATACATAGGAAGACCAGAACCTACTAATTCATGCGTCATAAATAATTCTTGTTCTTTTCCTATTTTCCTATGATCTCTTTGTCTAGCTTCTTCTAATAAGTCTAAATGTTCTTGTAACATGCTTGCTTTTGGAAATGAAATAGCATAGATTCTTTGTAACATCTTATTTTTTTCATTTCCTCTCCAATAAGCTCCAGAAGAAGACAAAATTTTAGCTATTTTTATTTTTCCAGTACTTTGTAGATGAGGTCCTGCACATAAATCTATAAATTCACCTTGTTGATAAAAACTAATTTCTTCGTTTTCTGGTAAATCTTGAATTAATTCTATTTTGTAAGGCTCATTTTTCATTAATTCAAGTGCTTGCATTTTTGGCAAAGAAAACTTTTTAATTGGTAAATCTTCTTTTATTATCTTCTTCATTTCCTCTTCGATATTAGCCTTATCCTCATCTGTAAATGGCTTTTCTACATCGAAATCATAATAAAAACCTTCATCAATAGCTGGTCCTATTGCAATTTTTGATTCTGGAAATAATCTTTTAACTGCTTGTGCCATAATATGAGAAGTGGTATGCCAATAAGCTTTTTTTCCTTGCAAATCTTCAGGTTGAAATGTATGAATAACTAAATTACAATCTTTTTTTAATTGAAATCTTAAGTCTTTTACTTCTCCATCTACTTCTCCACATGTAGCATTTCTGGCAAGTCCCTCACTTATTTTTTTTGTTACTTCTAATATGGTTACTCCTTTTTCCATTTCCATAATAGAACCATCTTTTAATATTATTTTAATCATAATCATCATTCCTTTCCTATTTTTTAGAATCAGATGTTAGTATTTGCATTCCTAATATAAGCTCTTAAATTCTCTTCTATAATACAAAAACGCACCCTACATGATTAAATGTAGGAGTGCTATTTTTAACACGGTTCCATCCTATTTTTTGCTTAATTTAAGAAGATAACGGTTCCTTTCCGTCTAGCTTATTCACTAGAAACATTGAAGAGTTAGTTTTTCAGATATGTTTTCTTAAATTAGTTTCCAGCCATTGACTAATTTTCTCTATCAGAAACCTTTATCTTACTTTTCTCTTACTCGTTTGTACTTATAGATATAATTTTAATATGTTTTTTTTAAAAAGTCAAGAGAAAATCTTTACTTTTTTTATTTCTTATTGTATAATTATTGTTGTTTAGATTATATTTGTATTTTTAGATATGCTTCCATAGCTCAGTAGGTAGAGTGCAGCCTTGGTAAGGCTGAGGTCACGGGTTCAATTCCCGTTGGAAGCCCCAATATAAATAAAAAGAAGTTGCTATATTAAAATAGCAACTTCTTTTTATAATTTATTTTCATTAAACATATTTTTAATCGCTTTTTTACGAATTCTTTGTATGGCATTATCTACAGATTTTACTGGGGAATCTAATTTTTGTGCAATCGTTAAATAACTTTCTCCTTTTATAAATCGATTTAAAACTTGTTTTTCAAATTTACTTAAAGATTTATTGACAGCGTTTTCTACTTCTTTATAATACTCTTTTTTCATTACGGTTTCTAATGGATCTTCTATGGTCTTACTATTAAAAGTATCAATTAGTTCTACACTATCTTCTTCATTATTATCATATGCTGCGGTATTCAAAGACAGATAAGAATTAAGTGGCATATGTTTTTGTCTATTAGAACTTTTTATTGCTGTTATTAATTGTCTTTCTATACAAATATTAGCAAATGATTTGAATGTATTTTGCTTTTCACCATCAAAGTTTTTGATAGCTT
>CAPBNZ010000118.1:0-2233 GCA_948585895.1 uncultured Clostridia bacterium
ATAATAAATAATCAAGAAATCTTAGTAGATATAAATAATAAACAAGAAATATTTGATTTAGAAACTTTAAATTCTGAGTATGATACCATAGTCAAAATTGAACTAAAAAATGCTCAAATTAGAATAAATCAGCAAACGATTCAACAAACAAAAGAAATTTCGCTTGGTAAAGTTGATATTCAGGAAGAAAATAAGATAATATTAGAAACAAAATTGTTGGGAGAATCGAATTGGAAAAAATATACCATTAATACATTACCTTCACAATTTCCAAGCTATGAGTTTGAAGGAGAGTCACAAGAAGAAGGAGATTATTATATTACAACTTATGAATTACAAGCAAACAAATCGCAGCACTATATTTATAAGTTAAATCAAGTGGGAAAAGTAGTTTTTTATAAAGCAACACCAAAAGTTTGTTATAATTTTAAAAAGAATTGTGTTGATAATGAGATAAGATATACATATTTAGAAAGTTTTGGCTATTTATCAGAAGGTTTTACACTTTCATTACCAACTAAATTAGTGGTATTAGACCAGCAATATAATAAGATAAATGAAATATATTATTTTAATCAAGAAGAAGATAAAGGTAGGACAGATGAAGATAGAAAATTAGATAATCACGATTATCTATATCTAGCAGACAATCATTATATTTTAGCAGGGTTTGAGAAAAAAACAGTATTTAATTTTCCAAATCATAAAAAGGAACCATTTGATGTATGGAATTGTAAAATTCAAGAAGTGATAGATGGTAAAATAGTATGGGAATTTGAATCGATAAAAAATGAAAATATTTATCATTATTGTAATGAAAAAAATACGAAAGTTATGACATTAGAACCTACTTTAGATTATATGCATTTTAATTCTATGGCAATTGACGAAAAGGATGGAAATCTAATATGCTCTTTTCGAAATATAGATGCAATTATGAAAATAGATAGAAAAACAGGAAATGTAATTTGGGTATTAGGAGGAGTTGGAGATGAATTTTCCTTAAAAAATGAACAACAATTTTCAAATCAACATAGCCTTTCCTTTTTATCTAATCATGCGATACTTATTTATGATAATGGTTGTAGTAATAAAAAAACCAGAATTTTAAAAATACAATTAGATGAGAAAAATAAAAAAATACAAGATTTTAAACATTATGATTTAGAGTCTTTTTCCATAAGAATGGGTTCAGTTCAAACTGTTAATGAACAAAAAAATACATATTTAATTACTTATGGAGTTGGAAAAAGAAAATATGGATTTCAAGAAATAAATTTAGAAACGTTAGAACCCATTGCTAGTTTCAAACTAAAAGAAAATAATATTTTGTATTTGTGTGATTGGAATAATAAGTTTAGTAAGGTATCATTGTTTATATGATAATAATCAACATTTTCAAGGAAAACAAATTGAATCTGCTTATGATGATATATTCGAAGAGCAAAGTAAAATAGATAAAGAAATAGAAGGTTATAAAAAAAGTAATGAATATACCATAAATAATCCCAAAGTAATGTTAAATCCTTATAAAATATCTCCACTAACAGCATTGGTTATATTTCAAACAGAAGAAGAAGAAAGTATAGACATAGAAATTAATCAAACCTATTCAACTACAATAGAGGCAAGTAAAGAACATATCATACCAATTTATGGAATGTATCCAGACTATGAAAATAAAATCAGTCTAAGATTAAGTTCTGGTACTCATAAAGAGATTACAATTAAAACACAAGTTTATGAAGGTGACCCCATTACAATCGAAACAACAACGAAAGAAGTAGCAGATAATTTATATTTTATTTCTCCGAATTTTGTTAATGATTGTATTATAGATGGAAAAGGAAATGTAATATGGTATTTACTAGGTGATTATGCTGGTGACATAGAATTTTTAGAAAATGGACATTTTTATATAAGTGATTGTAACCAAGGAAGAAATGGGGTGAAAATTAATTATAGTAGTTTTGTAGAAATGGATTATTTAGGAAAAATCTATAATCAATGGATTACCGAATATGGATTACATCATGAATTAATTCCATTAGCAGACAATAAAATGATGGTTTTGGGAGCAAATGATAAATCCAATTTTTTTGATTCTTATATTTATATAATGGATTTAAAAACAAGTCAGATAATAAAATCTATTGATTTATATGAATTATTATATAATATAGACCCAGAGCTTGTTAAAAGTTTAGGAACAAATTTTGATTTGGTAAATAAT
>CAPBNZ010000118.1:2262-4151 GCA_948585895.1 uncultured Clostridia bacterium
AATGAAGAAACAGGTGATTTAGTAATATCTTTAAGAGGACTAAATTCACTAATGAAGTTAAATTTTCATACCAAAGAAATAAAATGGATATTTGGAAATCCTGAATTTTGGGGAGAGAAATTTAGTAAATATATGTTAAAAGTAACCGATACTACCAGATTTTTAGGAGGACAACATGCTGCCTTTGTTACAGAAGATGGTTTAATAGGAGTACATAATAACGATATCAACCAATTTGATTTAAGTAATTCGAATTTAACCCATTATTTAAATCGATACACAACTTGTGATTTATATCAAGTAAACGAAGAAAATAAAACAATAAAAACAGTATGGCAATATACAGCTAATAAAGAATTATTTAGTAATGTAGGTGGACATATAGAAATACTAGAAGATAACAGTAAATTAATTACCTATGGGTGGGCTATGAAAAAAGAAGCTTATGAGAATCCAGAAGGAATTTTGTATACAGATCCTAATTATAAAAATGGAGTTATCGTACAGATTGATAAAAACAACCAAATACAATTTAAAGCAACCATACCAGGATTAATTTATAGAACTTTTAAAATAGATAAAATTTACAAAAAAAATAGCAACAATTATAAATTAGAGCCATTTCATAGAATAAATGGAACAGCCTTTAAGGGGCAAACAATAAAAACGTCCAAGATAGCTAAAAACCTAGCAAAAGCAAGCAAATATCAAAACAAGTTCGAATTAATAACCAACCGAGCATCTATTTATGATAATTTTGAAAGTGGGGATGTAGTCGATATTCTATTTGTGGGAGAAAAAGAGGTAACCTATGTATATTCCTACAAACAAGCTAATAAAGAAGCACCTAAATCTTTTAATTCTGGACTGGCATCGATACAAACGGATTTACCATTAGGGAAATATGCTGTTTATATAAAGAAAAATAATCATTTTTATGATGTAACAAAAGTAATAGAGTTTTGATATCATGCATTTGAGTGAAAGTAGGGAATGAGATTGAAAATGAAAAAAGTAATAGCAATAATTGTAGTATTTTTAATAATTCTAGTATGTTGTGGAATTATTTTATATAAAAACCAAGATACTTCTCCATATTTATTAAGTAAAGATTGTGAAATACTTGTTAATGATATCAATCAAGGAATGACAATAAAAGATGAGTTTGGGAATGAATGGGTTTGGATTGTAGTTCCAAAATCTAAGGTATTTTTAACAGCTGAGAATCATACAGATTATGAAAAAATAGAAAAAGATATAAAAGAATATACAAAAGATTATTCAAAAGAAGGATATGAAGACTACATAGAAAATGAACCATATATTATATTAAAACGAAAAGTATTAGCAAGTATATATGAATATGGAGGATTTTGGATAAGTCGATATGAAATTGGTACAACACAAATTAGAAAAAATAAGAATGCTCAAATGATAGAGCCATTAAGTCAAGCTAATTTATATGTTTATAATTATGTGACATTCAACCAAGCCAACGAAATGGCTTCTAATATTTCCAATGGAAATTATACCAGTAGTCTACTATTTGGTTTACAATGCGATTTAGTTTGCAAATTTATAGAAGAAAATGGATACAATAAAGAAAATGAAAAAATAACCAAACAAATGATTAATGGAAACAGTAGTTCCTGGGGAAATTATTACAGTTCCTGTTTTGAAATAAATAGAGGAAAGTATAGTGAAAATAATGGTAATGATTATAAGGATATTTCTAACAATAGTGAGAAGAAAAATTATAAAAATTTGTTATTAACAACAGGAGCTTCTGAACAAAACAAAATGTGTAATATATATGATTTTGCTGGAAATGTATCAGAATGGATATTAGAATATGCAAAAGATAAAAAAAATTATAATGTAATAAGAGA
>CAPBNZ010000119.1:0-2021 GCA_948585895.1 uncultured Clostridia bacterium
TTTTTTAATATCTCATATAAATTAATTAAAAGTAAATAAAGGGGTGTAAAAAATGGAAAATACTATTACTAATATTGCCAAAGGAGTAGGAATAGCTTTAGTTACAACATTTGTATTATTAGTTATATTTGCAATCGTTCTTACTTACACACAAATAAGTGAAACAATTATGAGTCCAGTTATTATGATTATAACAGCTATTAGTATTTTGATTGGGAGTTCAATCGGAAATATTAAAATTAAAAAAAATGGATTAATAAATGGAGCTTTAATAGGTGGTGTATACATATTTACTATTTATTTAATATCTAGTATTTTAAATTGGAAATTTGGATTAGAAATACAAAGTATTATTATGATTGTAGTAGGAATGGTATTTGGAATTTTAGGAGGAATCATTGGAGTAAACAAAAAATGAGAGGAATCGATTCAATGATTATTTCCTAACGTCACAATCCCAAAAATCAATTAGATATTGTTTTTCTGTTTTAGGTACAAGATTCATACGAAAAGCAGAAATTGGCTTGTCATAACGGTATAAGTTTTCTTGTCCATCATAGGAACATTTTAGCCAACCTATGTCTTTAACGTAACATTGATAAACCAAGGAATTATTAGAATTGTTTTTTAACTGAAATTGAATGCTAGAAATACCATATAAATATTGTTTAGCAATGTTACTTGGAATGGGAAGGATAACATTAGAAGCAGTTGCATTGATAGCATTTAAACCTCTACCACCAAATTGTGTAAAAATATTTTTATTATACATAAGTAAATTGTTCTTACCAATTTCAATCCATTCAGAACTAGACGTAGGGTTGTAACCATGGTAGTAGGGAAGCTCAGAATAACGACAAATACTGCGAGCAGTATTACCCCAATGAGTATAAACATAGACTTTTCCTTGTAATAACAATGGATTAATATCCCCAGATAATCTTGTGATAATGGTTTCGGTTTTACAAAGAGAGCCAGAAGAAATAGTGTTAGGTGCAGATATATTACCACTAGATACAACAGTTTGTTTACTATAATCATCATAAGTACCATATTCAAGAATAATATTAGTTGCATTTTTAATATCTATTAACACGTTAGAAGAATTTTGGGCAAAATCCATAATTGGTAAAGCATAACAAATAGAGTTGGTAAATTCTTTTGATAATACCATATCATTACTAGAAATATTCCAGCCAGATACATGTCTAATTGATTCATTACAGGATACCTCTGCTTTTGATTTATGATTAACAATAGAAACTTCTCGAAAATTAGCAATTGGTGGAGTATTATCGATATAAATACCAGTAAAAAAATGCTTAGAATCATTAATTAGACCAGACTTATCTTCTACGATTCCTTCAGCAATAACTAGGAATAAAGAACCATCACCTATTGTATTGGTAAAAGAAAATTCATATATTTTTTCGGTAGTGTGATTAGAAATAAGAGAAAAATTTTTAAATTCTGGTGTGATGAGATTATTAGCGACTTTAATTTGAATATTGTCTGGAGATAAATCGTTTCTGACAATATTTTTTTCTGTTAGTTTGAGATGACCTGAAATAAGATGGGTTTTATTTGCATAATTAGAATAACCTACATTAGAAGAAATAATATCCATGAGTTCAATATTTGGTTTGCATCGATCAATATCTAATTTTGCTATCTTGTAAACATCTTCTATAACGTATTTAGCAAAGCTATTCTGAAAAAGTATATTGAGAATAAAGATAAGAAATAAAGAAATAAAAATTTTTGTTTTTTTGTGCAATAAATATGCCTCCTTTCAATTGGTATTTTTTATAAAATGAAAAAACGAAAAGATAAAAAATATAAAATATTATACTGTAAAAAAATGTAAATGTCAATTGCTGAATGAAAAATTTTGTCATTCATTAATACTTACAGTATTGCTTGAATGATAGCAGAAACCAGAAAAATGTCGAAAATTGCGACGAAAAAACGTTGACAATTCTAAAATAGGAAAGTATAATGAGCTTACATTTTCAGATTTC
>CAPBNZ010000119.1:2057-2275 GCA_948585895.1 uncultured Clostridia bacterium
AAAATTATCCAAATTAAAAAATTAAAAGAAAAGGAGGGATTGCTTATTGAGTAAAAAAAAGAAAATAATTCTTGTAGTTGCAGTTCTATCATGTATCATACTATCCTTTATAGGAGGACAAAGTTATTCTAAATATGTAGCAGAAGTAAGAGGCAATGGAATGGCAGAAGTAGCAACATGGAGCTTCAAAGTAAATGGACAAAAAGAGCAAGTACAAA
>CAPBNZ010000119.1:2294-4116 GCA_948585895.1 uncultured Clostridia bacterium
TAACAATCAAACTTTAGTTAATCATAAGATTGCACCAGGAACTAGTGGTAGCTTTAATATTATAGTGGATGGTACAGGTTCTGATGTAGGAATTGATTATCATATTAAATTTTTAAATGAAACGGCAAAACCAAGTAATTTAAAGTTTGCTTATAATAATCAAGAATATAATTCTATATCAGAATTAGAAAAAGACTTATCAGGAACTATTTGGGCAAATGATGAAGAGAAAACAAAAACATTAACCATTCATTGGCAATGGGCATATGAAACAGGAAACAATGAAAGTGAGATAGCTAAAAACGATAGGATAGATACACAAAATGCAAAAGAAATAGCTACTTATACATTTAATGTAATTGTTTCGGGTACACAGGTAGTACCACAAACATAAAATAACTAACTTGAAAAAATAGAAATTTAGAAAATGAATATTTGATATATACGGTTAAAAGTAATCTTTATTCTATTGTATTTATTTTATTTGTCAATATTTAAAAGTAAGGACAAGTAAATTTGGCTTGTCCTTAGAAATAAAAAAGGAGGAATGAATGAAAAAAGCAAGAATTCCATTAAAAAACAAAAAAAGGGAACTAACTCTTATTTTAGTAAGTGTTATCGTATTAGCCTTATTTTTTTCAGGATATAGTATGGGAAAAGAGTATAGTAGTACAAGTATTGAAGCAAAGGCTAAAATAGCAGAACCTATATTAATGGTAGAAAATAATCCAATTGTCGAAATAAATGGTAAAAAACAAAGAGAATATTATGGATTTAAAGTAAAAAATTATAGAGAAAATGGAGAAATGACGCAAATTGATTTACTATATAATATTGAAATTTTATCGAAACCAGACAAAGCAATTTCATTTAAACTGTATAAAGACAAACAAGAAATCTCTTTAGAAAATAATAAAACAGCTGATATAAAATTAGGAAAAGAAAAAAGACAAGAAGATTGCTATCAATTAGAAATTATTTATGATAAAAGCAAAAATCAGTCGAGTGAAGATATTTTGCAAGATGTTCAAATAAAAGTGCATTCCGAACAAATGAAAATTTAAAGGAGGCACTAATGATATGAAAAAACGAAAAAGAAAAATATATGTAATCGTTATTGTTGTTTTAATCTTATGCATTTTTTTATTCCAAAATAACAAGAATCTAAAAAATAAATTTCAAGATGAACTTATTTTCTTTCAGTTATTTTCCTTAGCACAAGCGGAAAATAATCCTATAACTCAATCCAAAAAAGAAGGCAATGAATCTTGTCAAACATATCGTTTTCGTGTAGATTATAATAATTTTGACTTTAAAAACATATACTTATCAGAAAGTATTGAGAAAGATACATTAATTCGCGAAAAAATAGCACCACGGAACCAAGGGAACATTTGAAATTATCTTATTATCTAACGAAAAAATCAATTATCAAATAAAATTTGAAAGTAAGAACGAAAAGCCACAAAATTTACATTTTAGAATGGAGGGAAAAGATAGAAAATATAAAAAGTTAGAAGATATGGAAGAAGAATTAAGAGGAGAAGTAGAAAAAAATAAAAAAATTAAAATCCATTGGCAATGGGAATATGAGCGAAATGAAATACAAGATTTGCAAGATACAAAAGATGGAGAGAAAATTAAGCAATATAATTTTATGATTTATACAATAGGACAATAGATGTATCAATTATAACAAATTTGTGCAAATTAATAGCAAAGTGTTAATTTGCACAAATTTATTATGAAAAAGAGTTGATATTTTTTATCTTTGTTTAAAGGTACATTTACTTTTGTCCTTCCATTCTTTCCTTCAAGTCTA
>CAPBNZ010000120.1 GCA_948585895.1 uncultured Clostridia bacterium
ATTATTTACAAAAATAGGAATAGGCGACAAGGAAGAATTAGCTCTAGCACCACTAGTAATACTACCAGAATATCAAAAACGAGGAATAGGAACAAAATTAATAGAAGAAGGTCATAAAATAGCAAGGAAATTAGGTTATCACTATTCTATTGTTTTAGGTAGTGATAAATATTATCCAAAGTTTGATTATATTCCAGCAAGTCAATATGGAATAATTGCACCATTTGAAGTACCAAATGAAAATTTTATGGCTATAAAATTAAATGATACACATAAAGAAATAACTGGTGTAGTAAAGTATGCAGAAGAATTTGGAATATAAGGATAAATAAAAAAGTAGGGGAAATATATGATAAGAAAATTTGAAAAAAATGATATAAATGATGTAATGGAAATATGGAAAAATGAAAATATAAAAGCACATCAATTTATACCAAATGAATATTGGGAAAGTAATTACAGCAATGTAAAAGAGGCTTTACTGAATGCAGAAATATATGTTTATATTATTGAAGAGAATATATTAGGTTTTATAGGATTAGACCAAAATTATATTGAAGGAATTTTTATTGATACAAATAATCAATGTAATGGTATAGGAACATCATTATTAAATAAAGTAAAAGAAAACAGAAATACTTTAACATTAAGTGTATATAAGAAAAATATAAATGCTATTAATTTCTATAAGAAAAACGATTTTACGATTACAAATGAAAGTATAGACCAAGACACAAATGAAATAGAATATACTATGATTTGGAATAAATAAGTGATAAATTTGAAAGGAAATAAGCTTATGGATAAAAAATTAAATGTAGTAATAGAGAATTGTCCTCAAAACCATAAATGTCCAGCTGTTAATGTTTGTCCAGTTGGTGCATTAAGTCAAAGAAATTTTGAAGCACCTAAAATAGATTATGATAAATGTATAAGATGTGGCAAATGCTCAAACTTTTGTCCTAAAAAAGCACTAGTATTAGAATAAAAAATTACAAGTTATAATGTAGTAAATAATATAAATAAAATCAGAGTATGATATTAACTCTGATTTTCTGTATTAATCAAATAACTAAAATACGCAGTTTTACCAGAAAGCACATCATCATAAAATCCTTGTTTCCAATCAATATAATCAATGCTCTGTTGGATTTGACTTAGTTCTTCTATTAATTTTTTTCTTTTAATATCTAACAATACTTTCCTTTTAGGGATAGTAGATTCTCCTCTTTGGCATAAATCAAGATATTTTTTGATTTCTTCTATACTCATACCACATTTTTTTAGACAAGATAAAGATTTTATCCAACCAATATTATTGTCATCAAAAATTCTATAATTGTTTTTATCTCTTTTAACATTAGGAATTAGACCCTGATTACAGTAAAATTTTAAAGTTTGATAACTCATCCCAACCTTTTCACAGGTTTCTTTCATTGAATACATAAACATTCCTCCAAAAAATTAAAAAATTTTGTAAAAACTATTGACCGATAGTTACTACCGACTTATATAATAACACTATATTATAAAAAAAGCAAGGAAGAATGAAAAATGGAATATGTAACTTTAAGTAATGGAGTAAAAATGCCTAAAAATGGCTATGGAGTATATCAAATAGCTAAAGAAGATTGCGAAAGATGTGTAATAGATGCCATTAAAGTTGGATATAGACTAATAGACACAGCACAAAGTTATTTTAATGAAGAAGAAGTTGGAAATGCTGTTCAAAAAGCAATAAAGGAAGGACTTGTAAAAAGAGAAGAACTATTTATTACATCAAAAGTATGGATAGACAACTATGGATATGAAAAATGCAAAAACTCTGTACTAGAATCAATGAAAAAGTTAAAAGTAGATTATTTAGACTTAATGTTATTGCATCAACCATTTTCAGATTATTATGGAGCATATAGAGCATTAGAAGATTTATATGAAGAAGGAAAAATAGGAGCAATAGGAGTAAGTAATTTTTATCCTGATAGATTAACAGATATGTGCCTATTTGAAAGAAAAGTAGTACCTCATGTAAATCAAGTAGAAACGAATGTATTTAATGGGCAATATGAAGCACAAGAAAATATGGAGAAATATAATGTTCAAATAGAAGCAGGGACTCCATTTGCAGAAGGAAGAAACAATATGTTTTCAAATGAAATTTTAACCCAAATAGGAAAAAAATATAATAAATCAGTTGCACAAGTCATATTAAGATGGCTAACTCAAAGAAATGTTGTAGTGCTATCAAAATCAACATTAGTAAATAGAATGGAAGAAAACTTTAATATATTTGATTTTGAATTATCTGAAAAAGATATGGAAGAAATAAAAGAATTAGATATAAAGACAAGTTTATTTTTCTCACATTATGATTCAAATATGGTAGCATGGTTTGATGAAATTGTTACATCAAGAAGAACAAATCATGACCATAAAAAAGATAAAAAGAATTGGTAGAAAGGAAGTATACAAAAATGAATAAAAAATTAGTAATGAGAATAATTTTAATAATTGTATTAATTATTTTAGGAGTTATAGGATTTGCAGTATATAACAATAATCAAAATAAAAATACAAATAATCGAGATAATATAGGTAACAATGAAGCAGAAATAAATGATAGTGAAGAAACTTTAACTGGTACAAATGGAGAAAGTCATAAAATCTTAGTTGTATATTATTCAGCTCAAAGCCATACAAAAGCAGTTGCAGAAAAAATTGCAAATAACTTAAATGCAGATATTTTTGAAATTGTACCAGAGCAAATATATACATCTAAAGATTTAGACTGGACAGATGATAATTCAAGAGTATCAAAAGAACATAATAATGAGAGTTTAAGAAATATAAAATTAACAAAGACACAAGTAGATAACTTTGAAAATTATGATACTATTCTAATAGGTTACCCTATATGGTGGGGAATTGCAGCATGGCCAGTAGATAGTTTTGTAAAAGCAAATAACTTTAATGGGAAAACAGTCATTCCATTTTGCACATCTAGTTCATCAGGTTTAGGGCAAAGTGGAAAATTACTTGAACAAAAAGCAAATTCAGGAAATTGGTTAGAAGGGCATCGTTTTAATTCTAACCCATCAGATACAGATATTAAAAATTGGACAGATAATTTAAAATAAATATAAAATATGGAGGTATGAAAAAATGGAAAAACAAACAGCAGGTAGAGATAATTTAGGTAAACTTGCTCCAAAATTTGCAGAATTAAATGATGATGTATTATTTGGAGAAATATGGAGCAGAGAAGAGAAATTATCATTAAGAGATAGAAGTATGATTACAATATCAGCTTTAATGGCACAAGGATTATTTCCACAGTTAAAATCACATTTTATATTAGGAAAAAAACATGGTGTAACAAAAGAAGAAGCAGTTGAAATAGTTACACAAATTGCATTTTATAGTGGATGGGCGAAAGCATGGAGTGCTTTTCCTTTAATAGAAGAAGTATATGAAACAGAAAATAAAGAAACATCAGAACATGGTGGAGCATTTGGCATGGGAGAGCCAAACACAGCATTTGCTGGGTATTTTATTGGAAATTCATATTTAAAACCACTTGCAAAAACAGATAATATATTTATTGCAAATGTAACATTTGAGCCAAGATGCAGAAATAACTGGCATATCCATAAAGCAGATAAAGGTGGAGGACAGATCCTTATTTGTGTAGATGGAGAAGGTTGGTATCAAGAAGAAGGGAAAGAGCCACAAAGTTTAAAAGTAGGAGATGTAGTAACAATTCCTGCAAATGTAAAACATTGGCATGGAGCTAAAAAAGACAGTTGGTTTAGTCATTTAGCAGTAGAAGTACCTGGAGAAAATACAAGTAATGAATGGTGCGAACCTGTAACTGATGAAGAATATGAAAAATTATAATAAAATTAA
>CAPBNZ010000121.1 GCA_948585895.1 uncultured Clostridia bacterium
TTCACTAAAAATGCTACTCTTATTAGAATTCTAGAAAGATACGATGTAATCAAAACAGATAATGATGCCTACATCTATGGAGAACTTACTATAACAGAAGGAACTACAACTAATAAAGATGATTCTTCTGGTGGTCTTGAATGGGGCGAAATCGGTGGAGATGAAAATAAAACTAACACTAACACAGAAAATCCAGAGGGATAAAAAATGAAGGATAGGAGGTGCTTTAAATGTTATCACTTAAAGAAGCGAAAGAATTTTGTAGAATAGACAATGATGATGAAGATACACTAATTAAAACATTAATTAACACAGCAGACAGCTACATTGCTGAAGCCTGTGGAGAAAACTACAATAAAGATTCAGAAAAAGCGAAACTTTGCCAAGCAATGCTTGTGAATCATTGGTATGAAAATAGGGATATACTTGGTAACAAAAAAGCACTTCGCTATTCTGTAGAGAGCCTAATGTTACAATTACGATATGGCACAGAAAGTAGTGATGCAAATGACTAAAACAGAAGAATATAGAAAAAGGATAACGATTCAAAACTATATAGAAACCAAAAATAGTAGAGGAATTGTAAAAAAAGAATGGCAAGATTATAAAAAGGTATGGGCAAATATAAAAACAGGCATACAAGATGAAACAGAAGAATCAAACAAAGTGAATCCAATAAAACTGTGTGAGATAACAATTAGATATAATTCAATACTGGAAAACCAATTATCAGATACAGAAAAATACAGAATATTCTATAAAAGACCATATAACTTAAAAGCTATTGAAAATGTAAATGAAGCAAATATAGAACTAAAATTAAAGTGTGAGGCAATTGGAATATGAGTAGAAAAACAGAAACAGATATTAGATTATATGGGTTTGAAGAATTATATCAAAAATTGGATGCAATGCCAAACAAATTGAATTCAGTAGTAGATAAAGCATTAAAAGAATGTGCGAAACCAGTAAAGGAAGAAGCAAAAAGAAGGGCTAGAAAAAGTAAATCACCAACAGGAACATCAGGACATGGACATATGGCTGACCATATAGAAATAAGTGATGTAGAACAAAAAGGCACAGAAAAAAGAGTAATAGTAGGATTTACTAAAGGCGATAACTCGCCATTTTTTTATGCCAAATTTATTGAATGGGGTGCATCAAGTGGTCCATGGTCTAGCCAATATTATGGCAAAAAACCATTTATGCGACCTGCTTATAAAGCAAAAGTTATGGAATCGCTAGAAATATTTAAAAAGATAATAGGGAAGGAAATAACAAAATAATGGATGCACACGAAATAATCTACAATGTATTATCGAAATTGAATTATCCAGTAGAGTTTGACACTTACACAGGAACTGAAAAGAAATATATTACTTACTTTGAAGTGTTAGAAAAAACCGATTTAACATCCGAAGATGTAGATGAGGTTATAGGACACGATTTCCAAGTAGATGTTTTCTCAAATGAGGATCCAACGGAAATTAAAAATGAGGTAATAAAATCATTAAAAGAAAATGGATTTTACCAAATAACTTGCCAAGATTTTTATGAAAAAGATACAGGAATGTATCATAAAGCAATCACTTGCTATTTACCAGAATATAAAACAGAAAATTAGAAAAGAAATCCTCCTGCTCTTTCACAAAATTAAAAAATAGGAGGAATTAAAAATGCCAAGACAAATAGGACTAGAAAATTTAACAGTAGCAGTTGTAGAAGAAGATAAAACAACAGGGATTAAATATGCTACACCAATAAAATTAGAAAGGTCAATCAAAGCAAAAATATCACCAAAAACATCAAGCGAAAAATTATATTCAGATGACTCTGTAGAGGAAATCTTAAACAACTTTGATTCTTGTGATGTAGAAATTGAGATTAACCAACTACAATTAAAAACTAGATCCTTAATTCAAGGGGCTAAAATAATAAATGGAGTCCTAGTAGAAAACAAGGATGATATAGCACCAGAATTAGCGTTAGGATTTAGAAGTAAAAAATCAAATGGAAAATACAGATATGTATGGTTGCTAAAGGGAAAATTTGAAATAACAGAAGATGAGTACGAAACTATTGGAGAAAAACCAACAGCACAATCAAATTCAATAAGTGGATCATTCTATGGAAGAAATTCTGATGGAAATTGGAGAATAATGGAGGATGAAGATTCAGAAGGTGCAGATATGGAAAGACTTGCTAATTGGTTTAAAGCTGTACCAGAAATAATCGTAGAAGTAAATCCACCAGTAAATCTACCAGGAGAAGATGAAAAAGATAATCCAACACCAGGTGGAAGCACAGGAGATAACACAGAGGAAAATCCAAGTGGAAATACAGGAGATAACACAGAAGAAAATCCAAGTGGAAACACAGGGGATAACACAGGAGAAAATCCAGGTGGAAATACAGAAGATAATCCAGAGCAAATTCCAGAGGGGTAAGAATAATCACAAAGGCGGAGAAAAAAACTCTGCCTTTTAAATTTATAAAATAGGAGGAAATAAAAATGGCTACTAAAAAAGTAACAGGAAAAGAATTAAAAGGAGATAATGCAAAAAATAAAATTATGTTAGATGGGATGGAATATGACATAACTTTGGACTTAAATGCATTTGCAGAATTAGAAGAAATTTATGGAGATGTTACCGAAGCATTAGATGGATTAGAAAAGGGCTCATTCAAAGCAATTAGAGCAATTTTATTTGCAATTTTAAAGAGTCAAAATGATAAATTAACTTTAGTAAAAGTTGGAAAAATGATAAATATGAGTAATATTGTTGAGATAACAAATAAATTGAATATGACAGCAGAACAATCATTACCAGAATTAACAGAAGAAGCAATAGAAGAAAAAAACGATTAAAAGAGCTAAACGAATATTCCAATAATGAAAATGAAGGTTGGGATTGGCGGTTGGCTCTATTATTTAGGAGTACAAATATTAAAAGTGCCAGAAGAAAAATTCTGGAAGATGACACCAAGAAAGCTGTGCATATTAGCAGACTTGCATTATAAATATACACAGCAGACAAAAGAAGGAGTAAAAGATGAGGATAATTCACTAGGGTATATTGATGAAATATTCAATTAGGGGTGAATTAAAGAATGGCAATAGAAGAAACTTTGGCAAAACTTGGTATAGAAATTGCATTTGATTCTAGTGGACTAAAAGAAGGAATCACAAAAGTAAACAATAATCTAAAGACATTAAAATCAGAGTTAAACTTGTCAAAGTCTACTATGTCAAACTTTGGAAATACCACAGAAAGCTTAAAAACAAAAGCAGAAAACTTAAGTCAAACAATAACAAATCAAAAAGCAAAAGTAGAATTATTAACAAAACAATATGAAGCATCTAAAACAGCAAAAGGAGAAGATGCAACAGCTACACAAAAATTAAAGGTACAATTAAATAATGCGACAGCTACATTAAATACAATGGAGCGAGAATTAGAAAATCTAAATGCAGACATAAAAGGTCATGTAGCAGAATGGAAAGCTCTAGGGAAAACCTTAACTGATGTAGGTGGAAAAATAAAAACAGTAGGAAGTACAATATCAAGTGTAGGAAGCACACTAACAAGATATGTAACAACACCTATCGTAGGACTGGGAACTGTATCAACAAAAGCGGCAATAGATTTTGAAAGTGCTTTTGCAGGTGTAAGAAAAACAGTAGATGCTACAGAAGAACAATTTGCAGAATTAGAAAAAGGCATAAGGCAAATGTCTACAGAGTTACCAGCAAGTGCCGAAGAAATAGCAGCAGTAGCAGAAGCGGCTCGGACAATTAGGAATTAAGACCGAGGATATTTTGGAATTCACTAGGGTAATGATAGACCTTGGAGAATCCACAAACTTATCATCAACCGAAGCGGCAAGTGCATTGGCTA
>CAPBNZ010000122.1 GCA_948585895.1 uncultured Clostridia bacterium
TCTAGCAATTCCTGCTAATAAATTTCTTTTTATAATTTCTCTTTTATTTCCGCAGTAAATAAGCCCATTCTATATAGTTCCCTTCTTCCAAAATGTTAATTAAATTCTCTATTAATTTTTCTAATCTATTTATTTTTTTCTTTTTCAACCACATAAAAAAATCCACCTTTATCTTATGGTGGATTTTTTAGCTCAAATTTATTCTCTTTCATAATTTTTCATCAAAATAGATTCCTTATACTTTTTTGTGTATTAAAAAAATCCTGTTGAAGAATAATCTTATCTCTATCATTAATCTGCCTTTGCAAATATAATCAATCTTGCACTACTATCGTCTGTACAGGTTGATAAAGTAATTTCTGGCTTTCCTCCTGTATCCCTTTGATAGAAAGATGTATCTTCTGGCGTAGTTTCAAATTTGTTATAAATAGTATAAGTTAATTTTTTTCCTTCATTATCTGTTATATATATCTTATCTCCAACATTTAATTTCTTATTATTTGAAAAGAATAATCCATTTCTATAATTATGTCCAATGATAACACTATTTCCTGGTTGGTTTAATTCTGTTCCATATAAAAATGCTACTGCTGTCTCAATTGATTTTTTCGTTACCTTTTCTAATACTGGATATCTAAAATTAATGGTTGGAATTTCCATTGTTCCTAAAACGCCAAAGCCTTTGTAAGTTTGTTGTTTTTTTGATGATGTATTGCTAGCTGTGTTATCATCTTTTATTTGATTAAATGGATTTGCTTCATTTGATGTTTCTGTATCTTCTCCATCCTTTATATCTCCTTCTGTTATATCACCTTGAAAATTATCTACAAACTCTGATGTATCTTTTGTAACAACATAATTTTGATAATAATCATAAGCTAAAAATCCCAATAATCCTATAATAGCTACTATAACAATTACTAATATTACTGTTAATACTTTACTATATTTGCTTTCAAACATTATTTTTTACCTCCATACACTCATTTTACCACTCTATTTATTATAACACATAACTTAGCAAAAGTGTATCATTTTTTAAACAATTTTTTCACCTAACTGTTTTCCTGCTAATATATGAAAATGCAAATGCATTACTTCTTGTCCTCCATCTTTTCCGCAATTAACGATAACACGATAACCATCTTGTTTAAATCCTTTTTCTTCTGCTATTTTATTAATCACCCCATATATCTTTCCAACAACTGCTTCGTCTTCCTTTTTTAGATGTGCTAAAGAGGTAATGTGTTTTTTTGGTATGACTAAAATATGAATAGGTGCTGCTGGATTGATATCATAAAATGCCAAAATTTCATTATCTTCGTACACTTTATTACAAGGTATTTCCCCTTTAATGATTTTACAAAATAAACAATCTTCCACTTTCCATTCTCCTTCAAATGATGATTTTGGGGACGGAGGAAAAAATCATCATTATCTTTAATTTTACTTTTATTCCTTTTTTGACCAATCTAAATGATGATTTTTTCCTCCGTCCCCAAAATCATCATTTGATTAAAACTGCTTTAATTCTTCTAATCCCAGACGAACTAGATTCTTCTTTTTTAATTTTGAATGTTCCTAATTCTTTAGTATTTTTTACATGAGGTCCTCCACATAATTCCTTAGATACTTCTCCTATACTATATACTGTTACTATGTCTGGATATTTCTCAATAAACATACATTCCGCACCTGATTGAATCGCATCTTTTTTACTCATTTCCTGCTTTGTTACTTCTAATCCTTCTTGTATCCATTGGTTTACTAAATCTTCTACTGCTTTCTTTTCTTGTTCTGTTAGCTTATGGTCACAGTTAAAGTCAAATCTCATTCTGTCTACTGTTATATTGGAACCTCTTTGATGTGCATCTTTTCCAATAATCTGTTTTAATGCTGAATTTAATAAATGCGTTGCAGTATGATAAGCTATTGTTTCTTCTGTTTGTTCTGCTAGTCCACCTTTGAATTTTTGTTCAGAACCTAGTCTTGATTTTTCTTGATGCTTTTTAAATAACTCATTAAATTGTCTTAAATCTACTTCATATCCATGTTCTTTTGCTAATTCCTTGGTTACTTCTGGTGGAAAACCATAAGTATCATATAATCGAAAAACAGTTTCTCCTTCAATTTTTTTGCTTCCTATTTCTTGCCTTTTTTTCATTTCTTTTTCAAATTCTTTTTCACCATGTGTTAATGTTTTTACAAATTTATCTTTTTCTTCTAGGATAACATTTTTTATCCTTTCCCTATTTTTTTCTAAGTCTGGATACATTTCTTTTAAGTTATCCACATTCATATCCATTAGAGTTGATAATTCTTCAAGATTAATCTGTAATTTATTTAAGTGTCTTATCATTCTTCTAATTAGTCTTCTTAATACATACCCTCTGTCTATATTACTTGGTCTTCCTCCATCTGAAATTATCATCATACTAGAGCGTAAATGTTCAGCAACAATTCTTCTACTTTCTATATAATCTACTTTCTGTAGTTGTTCTAATTTTTCCATAACTGGTCTGAATAATTCTGTGTCAAACGGTGTTTCCTTCCCTTGTAATAACATGGTCATTCTCTCTAATCCTAAACCAGTATCTACATTTTTTTTAGCTAATTTGGAATAACCATTTTTATCTTTAAAATATTCCATAAATACATTGTTCCAAATCTCTACATATTTGCCACAATCACATGATGGTTGACAATTCACTCCACACGCTGGTTTTCCTGTATCATAGAACATCTCTGTGTCTGGTCCACATGGTCCTTCTTCTCCTGCTATCCACCAGTTATCATCTTTTCCATAAAAGTAGATTCTGTCTTCTGGTATTCCAACCTTTTTCCATACTTCTGCTGAAATGGCATCTTTTGGACAATCTCTATCTCCTGCAAAACAAGTCACAGATAATCTTTCTACTGGAATTCTCAATTCTTTGGTTAAGAATTCAAAACTCATACATATTGATTCTTCTTTAAAATAATCTCCTAATGACCAGTTTCCTAGCATTTCAAAATAAGTTAGATGACGATTATCTCCTACTTCTTCTATGTCATTGGTTCTAACACATTTTTGATAATCTGTTAATCTTGTTCCTTCTGGATGTTTTTCTCCTAATAGATATGGTACTAATGGCTGCATTCCTGCTGTTGTAAATAATACTGATGGGTCATTTTCTGGTATTAATGGGGCAGATGGAATAACACTATGACCATGTCTTTTGAAAAAATCCAAATATTTATTTCTAATTTCTATTGCTTTCATATTTCCTCCTTGTAATATAACACTTTTCTTTCTATTTGTTCTGTCCTATTTTACTATAAAATAAGCAAAAATGCAAGAAAAATGCCAAAAAGATCCATCCCTTGGCATCCCTTTTGGCATTTTTATTATATATCCATTTGACTTCCTAAAAAGGTAGCAGCTGATTGTGCCACTTTTTTCTCGACTTCATTCATTTTACCATTTGGCTCTTTTGACATTAAAATTACGGTTCCAATCGTATCTCCATTTGAAACAATTGGATATACCACTTGTGCATTATTCTTTCTTTCTTGATTATCATTTTTAGTAATTGGCATAGCCATATCACTATTTTCTTTACTTGTATAAATCTCTTTATCTTCCATCAATTGTTCTAATTCTTGGCTAACATCCTGTTCTAAAAATTCCTTTTTAGATCCTCCTGATACAGCTATAATAGTATCTTTATCAGTAATACAAGCAATATGACCTGTCGTTTTTGATAAAGTTTCAGCATAACCTGCTGCAAATTCTGAAAGCTCACCAATTGGAGAATATTTCTTTAATATTATCTCGCCTTCCCTGTCAGTAAATATTTCAAGCGGGTCACTTTCCCTAATCCGGA
>CAPBNZ010000123.1 GCA_948585895.1 uncultured Clostridia bacterium
GAGTTCAATTCTTTAAAATTGCTAAATTATCTTTAGCACCTTTTGGAGCAAGAGTGATATAGTAAAACAGTTAATTTAACATTGATTATAAATTGTGTATTTTGAGAGGGCAGTATTTGCTCTCTTTTAATTTAGGAACAAAAAAATTGAAAATTTACTATAACTTATGTTATAATCATCTCGAGAAATTACAATAAGTAGGGCAAGTAATTAAATTAAAAATTACTTGCCCTTTATATATATAATTGAAACATAAGACAGTAGTTTATAGGGATAAATCTTAAATGTTAATAAGCATTGCTTGTAGCAACGGACTATTTTTTATATAATAGTTCGTAAAGAAAGGAGTTAATTAAAATGCTAAAAGAAAACATTAAATCAATAAGAAAATCAAAAGGGCTTTCACAAGAAGAACTTGCTATCAAATTAAATGTAGTAAGACAAACAATTTCTAAATGGGAGAAAGGATTGTCAGTTCCAGATTCAGAAATGTTAGTTGCAATATCAGAGGTTTTTGAAACACCAGTAAGCACTTTGCTTGGAGAAAATATTTCAGAATCAAAAGTAGATGATTTGAAAGCAATTTCTGAAAAATTAGAAATAATAAACTTACAACTATTACAAAGGAATAATGCTAAAAGAAAAATGATTCATTGGTTATTTATTTCATTATGTGCTATTACAATTATAACTTTCATAGCTTTATATTTTTTAAATAGTCCTTATTTGAATTGGGATTATAATAATCCAGAATATGCTGTTTTAGGTGTTGCTTTTCAATCATTTGAATGGTTATTTGTTAGGATAGCACCAATTATTTTTAGTATATCAATTGTTGGTATTATATTGACTCGAAAGAAAGATTGAAATTATTTTTAGCAAAAATGACGAATTTATGGTTAAAAATCTTGAATGTTAATAAGCATTGCTTGTAGCAACGGACTATTCTTTGTATAATAATTTCTGGAGAAAGGAGAAAGTAAAATATGAAAAAATCTTTATTTAGAATTTCTGATGTATTAGAACTATGTACTGCATATATGTTTTGCTTTTTTCTAAATTTGCTTTTCAATTATGTAAAGACTATGGATTTAGATTCTTATATTTTAAAAGCATTTTTGAAAAATTTTACTGATTATCAAGAGATAATCGTTCTGATATTTACAGTTGTTGTGATAGTTTTTCATTATCAAATGTTGCACAGAAAAAAAACAGAAATATTTTGCAAAATGCTTGTAGGAGATACTATATTTAATATCACAATTCGATATGCACTGAATTGTCTAATGATATTAATATTCGTTTGCTTTTTATCAACTTTAGCAAATGTTTATTTAAAATTCAATTTAACTAGCAATTTTTACTTAGCACTTATTTTTATCATATACATACTAATTAGTGCAAGGGAGGTGCGAAAATATGAAAATTTTTAAGTTTATTATTTCAAAAATATTTTTGAGAAAAGCGATACTTGGTATAGGTATGATTTTCTTACTTTGTATGGCGAACTATATAACTTTTACTGCTACTCGTTCGATTTTATCAACTTTTCAAGGGTATAGAGAAACGAAATATATAAATCAAGAAGGAATTTACACTGCTAACTTAGACCCAAATAGTCATATTGATATAGGAGTAATTAGTGAAAATGGAATACAAGCAGTATATGACTATTTGAATAATAACTTTAATTATGCGTTTTATACAGACGGGTTTATTGTATCTGTTCCCAACAGTTATGAGATGAAAATATCATTAGGCTATATGAACGAGCAGTATTATAGATTAAATGAATTTGAGCTTTCACAAGGGACAGATTTAGATTTTGATTACCAATTAAATGGGGAAATCCCTGTTTTAATAGGAAAAGGGTTAAGTAAAACATATCCTGTTGGGTCAACAATAAAAATTGAAGAATCTGTTTTGGGGCGACCAGTAACCCTGAAAGTTCAGGGAGTTTTGAAACAAAATACTTACCATTCTAACTATTATGCTCTCAACTCCAAGACATACTACAATTTTTCAATTCTTGTTCCTGTGAATGAGGCATTTATCAATAATGCAAATATGGATCTTAAATTAAATGGTCTTATGGATGTTATAATGCTGAAAACTACAAAAGAAGAAGTAACAGATTTAAGTGAGGTTATTAAAGATAATATGGGATTAGAATTTAATTTTTTTAGCCAAAAGGAAAATTATGATTATTTTAATGAATATTATCTTCATTCATTAAAAATTATAGCAATAACAACATTTATTTTATTTATAGTTATAACTTGTCTTTCTATATGGAATGCATTAGTCAGTGTTCGTTTAATGTTGAAAGACTTTACAATTAATCTATTAGTCGGATTAAGTTATTCAAAGTTGAGAAAAATATTTTATAGTTATTTTGGGATACTTTCATTTATTAATTTAACAGTTATTTTTATAATTACTGCTTTTAACAGATATGGGTGTTGGTTAAGAAAAGATGCAACTTTTGCTACTTATGGATTATTTGGTTTAATAGGAATGGACTGGTTATCTTTATTGCTAGTAGTTCTTTCAGATATTATTATAGGAATGATTATTGTCGAGAATATGTTACGAAAAATCAAAAAAGTTCCAATTTCTTTGGGGGTGTTACAATGACGAAAATTATTGATTTAAAAATTAAAGAAAAAATTTATAAGAATAAAAAGTTACAAATCTCAATCTTGAATAATTTTAATCTTGAAGTTAATGCTGGCGAGAAAATTGCTATTGTAGGCGAATCTGGAGTAGGAAAAAGCTCATTGCTTAATATTATTGGATTGTTAGATAGAGATTATAATGGTGAATATACTCTTTTTGATTCAAGAGCTAATAGTTTACATACAAGTGAGTTAGCACAATGGAGAAATCAAAAAATTGGTTTTGTTCTTCAAGAGTCAGCACTAATCAATTCTTTGACAATTGAAGATAATATCAAACTACCTTTACTTTATGCAGACTCTAGGAAAAAAGAATTTAAGCAAGAAGATTTTGAAAATGTAATTAATGCAATTGATATTAAATCTATATTAAAAAAGAAACCACTTGAATGTTCTGGTGGAGAAAAAGCTAGAGCAGTATTTGCAAGAGGAATAATTATGAAGCCTCAAATTATTTTAGCAGATGAACCTACGGCATCTCTTGATGTAGAGAATAGAGAAAGAATTGTAAACTTGCTTTTTAAAATGAACAAAGAATTTAATACGACTATTATTACTGTAACTCACGATTTGGAAATGGCAAATCGCTATGATAGAGTAATTCATCTTGAAAGGAGGAAATAAAATGGGATTTTTTGCAATAATCATATCAATGTTGTTGGGAATATTTTCTATTGGTTTTGGAATTTATCGTAGAAAGAGTAATCGTTGGCATATAATTTTAATTGCACTTGGAATAGTATTTGTTCTTTTTGCAATTTATTTAGGACTTCCTAAATAAAGAAATTTAAAGGTAAACACAAAATTACAATAAGTAGGGCAGATGATTAAGTTGAAATTATCTGTCTTTTATTATATAATCATAAAAAGAATTAGTAGTTTGAAAGGTAGATAATGATGAAAAACATTCTTATACATGGATTAGGTCAGAATAGTCAAAGTTGGGATAATACTAGTATGTATTTAAAAGAGAATGATATTGATATAATATGCCCTGATTTATTTGATATAACAAAAAATACTTCAAAAGATTATAAAATGATGTATAATACTTTTTCGGATTTTTGTAATAATCAAAAGGAAAAACTTAATTTGTGTGGTC
>CAPBNZ010000124.1 GCA_948585895.1 uncultured Clostridia bacterium
AAAATAAAAGAAATGAAACATTTAAGACCTGTCCCTTTTGTTTCATTCTTAGATAAGAGAGGAAAAATAAATGAAAAATTTATCAACATGGATGTTGGTTATGTTTATGGCAATGTTTTGGGCACTAAGAATAATAGTAGCATTTACTTATGAAATGGGAACGGATTTTGGAGGGATACAACCATTTAATCAAACAATGGAGATTGTTTTATTATTTGTTGTATTAGTATGTATGATATTAATTATAAAAAGAAAAATAATTGGTGCACTTATTTATTTATTAACCTATGGAATGTATTTTGGAACGAATCTTTTTGCAGGAATTACAACAATAGTAGCAGGTAATATAGAAGTAAGTCTATCTGGAATGACATTTTATCTAAATACATTGATATCATTAGTTGGAATCATATTACCAGTAGCAATAGTATTTGATTTATTATTAGATAAAAATAGAAAAGCAAACCCAAAAGATAAGAAAACAGATTGGTTTTATAACAATGAACAATTTGACAGAAAAGTAGATGATAGAGTAGATAAAAATAATTATCGAACAATGTAATACCAATAGTTATATTGGTTAAATAATATTTTATTTTGTTATTTAGCCTCAAAAATATTGGCGAAGAATGGAGAAAAATATGAATATAAACTGGTATCCTGGTCATATGGCCAAAACTAGAAGACAAATAGAAGAGGATTTAAAAATAATAGATATTGTAATTGAATTACTAGATGCAAGAATACCAATATCTAGTCAAAATCCAGATATTGCAGCAATTACAAAAAGAAAGAAAAAAATAATCGTATTAAACAAATGCGATTTAGCAGATGAAAAACAAAATCAGTTATGGGTAAAGCATTTTGAAAAAGAAGGAGTGCCAACAGTATTAACAGACTCTAATTCTGGAAAAGGCATAGAGCAATGTATTAGAAAAATAGAAGATATTATGAGTAGGGATTTAAAAGAACAAGTTAATAGAGGAAGAATAGGAAGAAAAATAAGAGCTATGATTTTAGGAATTCCAAATGTAGGAAAATCATCTTTTATTAATCGAATTTCGAAAAGAGCAACAGCAGGAGTAGGAAATAAACCAGGAATAACAAAACAAAAACAATGGATTAGAATAAATGATAAAATAGAATTATTAGATACACCTGGTGTATTATGGCCAAAATTTGAAAGTGAAGAAGTGGCCTTAAACTTAGCATTTACGGGAACGATTAAAGAAGATATATTAGAAAGAGTAGATATAGCTTATTATTTAACAAAATTCCTGATAGAAAAGGAAATAGAAAAACTATGTGAAAGATATAAGATTTCAGAGGAATTTATACAAAAGAAATTAAAACAGAATCAGCCAGAGAATGAAAACATTTATGAAATTATGCTTGAGATAGGAAAAAAAAGAGGATGTATTCTTTCTGGAGGAAGAATAGACGAAGAAAAAACAGCAAAGATTTTATTAGAAGAATTTAAAAATGGTGTGATTGGAAAAATTACAATTGAATGCCCAATTAGAAATGTTTCTTTTTAGACGTAAATATGCTATTACAGACAGGTAGAGATACGTTAATAAAAAATTTTTTGTATCCAGATTTTTTTCCATCACATTTTTTGTTTAGAAAGGAATCGAATTAAAAATGGAAGAATTAATGAAACTAGACAGACCAGAAGAAGAAATCAATTTGCTTTCGCCATTAACTTGGGCATATGTGGGGGATTGTGTATATGAATTATATATTAGAACAAATTTAGTAAGCACAACAAATTTAAAACCACATAAATTACATATGGAAACAATTAAATATGTAAAAGCAAAAAGTCAAGCAGAATTTCTTGCAAGAATACAGGATAAGTTAACAGAGGAGGAAAGTGATATTGTGAGACGTGGTAGAAATGCAGAAAATCATCATTTACCTAAAAACTCCAATGTACAGGAATATAGGTATGCTACTGCTTTTGAAGCTTTGATTGGATATCTATATTTAACCAAAAAATTGGGAAGACTAAAAGAGATTTTAAACCTCCTTTAGGGATGTAATTTTTAATTAAAATAATTTATGATACAATGACAGACTGTTTGCAGATAGCAATTACAAATAAAAATAGATAAACTTTTATTATGCCAAGACAATAGACTTGAATTGTTATTAGTAATTAGCCTTTTTGTTTAAAATCACTTGACAGTTTACAATAATAAAGATAAAATAGAATAGGAAGGAAAAAATATATTAATGTAAACCGATATATATTTTATTCGAACATTGAAAATTAAATAAGAAAGAGGTGTATGATTATGAATATTATAATCGTTATTGCCACTATCTTAATCTCATTAGCAATAGGTATGTTAGCTGGAATAGCATATCGTAAAAAAGTTGCAGAGTCTAAAATTCAAGGGGCAGAAAATGAAGCAAAAAGACTAATTGATTTAGCGAAAATAGAAGCAGAAAACATGAAAAAAGAAGAAATCTTCAAAGCCAAAGAAGAAATTATGAATAGCAGAAAAGAGTTAGATCAAGAGATTAAAGAAAGAAGAGGCGAAGTACAAAAACAAGAATCAAGATTATTTCAAAAGGAAGAAAATCTAGAGAAGCGTGAAGGAAACTTTGAAAAAAAAGAAAAAGAATTACAAAGAGAATTACAAGAAATTGAAAGACAAAAAGAAGAAATTGAAGAATTACATAGTCAAGAAATGGTAGAACTTCAGAAAATTGCGGCATTAACAAAAGAGGAAGCAAAAGAAAAATTATTATCAGAAATGGACAGAGAATTAACAGCAGAAAAGGCAGCTTTAATTCGTGAGAAAGAACAAAAGGCAAAAGAAAATGCAATAAAAAATGCCAAAGAAATTTTAAGTTATGCTGTACAAAAATGTGCCGCAGACCATTCGCAAGAAACTACAGTATCCATTGTAGCACTTCCAAATGATGATATGAAAGGAAGAATCATAGGTAGAGAAGGTAGAAATATTAAAGCTTTAGAAACATTAACAGGAATTGACTTAATCATTGATGATACACCAGAAGCAGTCGTTTTGTCAGGATTTGACCCTTTAAGAAGAGAAGTAGCTAAAATTGCTTTAGAAAAATTAATTGAAGATGGAAGAATTCATCCAGCAAAAATAGAAGAAATGGTAGAAAAAGCAAAAGAAGAAGTCGATACTACAATTAAAGAAGAGGGAGAAAGAGCAGTATTAGAAACAGGAGTAATTGGATTACATCCAGATATTGTAAGACTTATTGGAAAATTGAAATATAGAACAAGCTATGGACAAAATGTATTAAATCATTCTATTGAAGTTTCTAATCTAGCAAGAATTATGGCAGAAGAATTAGGACTAGACCCAAAACTTGCAAGACGAGCAGGACTTTTGCATGACATAGGAAAAGCATTAGACCATGATATGGAAGGAACACACGTTGAAATAGGAGTAGAAGTTCTAAAAAAATATAAAGAAAATGCTCTTGTTATAAATGCTGTAGAAGCTCATCATGGAGATGTAGAGCCAAAAACTTTAGAAGCTGTTTTAGTACAAGCAGCAGATGCAATATCTGCATCCAGACCAGGTGCAAGGAGAGAAACGGTAGAAGCATACATTAAGAGATTACAAAATCTTGAAGAAATAGCAGACTCTTTTGAAGGAGTTGAAAAGTCATTTGCTATACAGGCAGGA
>CAPBNZ010000125.1 GCA_948585895.1 uncultured Clostridia bacterium
TTATGATATTCTATTATGCAATGAAAAAATAATTGCAATTTAATTTGGAGGGGTTTATGAAAGAAAAAGTTTTAGAGATAAAAGAAAATGCAGTAAAAGAAATAAAAAACGCACAAAATTTACAAGCATTAAATGATGTAAGAGTAAAATATTTAGGAAAAAAAGGAGAACTTACAGTATTATTAAAAGGAATGGGAGCGTTATCTCCAGAGGAAAGACCAGTTGTAGGAAGCCTAGTAAATGAAGCAAGAGACACAATTGAAAAGCAAATAGAAGAAAAAGAAAAAGCTTTAAAAGCAGATATAATTAAAGAAAAATTAGAAAAAGAAAAAATAGATATAACAATGCCAAGTAAAAAACAAGAAATTGGTTCAATTCATCCAATAACAGGAGTAATTGATAATGTTAAAGATATTTTCTTAGGTCTAGGATACCAAATTGTTGATGGACCAGAAATAGAAAAAGCAATATATAACTTTGATAAGCTAAATACACCACCAGACCATCCAGCAAGAGATATACAAGACACATTTTATATAACAGAAGATATAGTATTAAGAAGTCAAACATCTCCAGTACAAGCAAGAGTAATGGAAACACAAAAACCACCGATTAAGATAATATGTCCAGGCAAGGTATATCGTTCAGATAGTGTAGATGCAACACACTCACCAGTATTTCATCAAATAGAAGGATTAGTAATAGATAAAAATATATCAATGTCAGATTTAAAGGGAACATTAGAAATGTTTGCCAAAAAGTGCTTAGGAGAAAATACTAAAATAAGATTTAGACCACATCATTTTCCATTTACAGAACCAAGCGCAGAAGCAGACGTATCATGCTTTGTATGCAAGGGAAAAGGATGTAGAGTATGTAAAAACGAAGGATGGATAGAACTTTTAGGATGTGGAATGGTACACCCTAATGTATTAGAAAATTGTGGAATTGACCCAAATGAATATTCAGGATTTGCATTTGGATTTGGAGTAGAAAGAATTGCAATGGCAAAATATGGAATAGATGATATGAGGCTACTGTTTGAAAATGATGTCAGATTTTTAAAACAATTTTAGGATAAGAGAGGTATTTTATGAAAACAAGTGTAGAATGGTTAAAAGAATATAGTGATATAAATGTAGATACAAAGACTTTAGCAGATAAATTAACAATGACAGGTTCAAAAGTAGAGACGGTAGAAGAAAAAGGAAATGACATAAAAAATGTTGTTGTAGGAAAAATATTAGAAGTAAAAAAGCATCCAGATGCAGATAAATTAGTAGTTACACAAGTAGATTGTGGAACAGAAAAGGTACAAATTGTAACAGGGGCTAAAAATATAAAAGAAGGTGACATAGTTCCAATTGCAAAAGATAACTCATTTCTTCCAGGAGGAGTTAATATCAAGAAAGGACTATTAAGAGGAATTGAATCTTGCGGAATGATGTGTTCAATAGGAGAATTAGCGTTAGATATAGCAGATTATCCAGAGCAAATAGAAGATGGAATAATGATTCTTCCAGCAAAGTTTGAAAAAGACATAGGAAAAGATATAGTAGAAGTATTAAATTTAAGAGAAGATATTTTAGATTTTGAAATAACATCAAATAGACCAGACTGTTTTTCAATAGAAGGATTAGGAAGAGAAACAGCAGTATCATTAGGAGAAAAATTTAAAAATCCACATAAAAATTTAGATGAAGAAGTAAAAAATGTTGAAGATATAGAAGGATTGAAAGTAGATATAGAAGCACCAGATTTATGCTATAGATATATAGCAAGAGTTTTAAAAGACGTAAAAATTGGTGATTCACCAGATTGGATAAAAAGAAGATTAAAAGCAGCTGGTGTTAGAGCAATAAACAATATAGTAGACATTACAAACTATGTAATGCTTGAAATTGGTGAACCTATGCATGCATTTGATATAAACTCTGTTGAAGGAAAGCATATAATTGTAAGAAGAGCAAAAGACAATGAAAAAATTACAACATTGGATGAAAAAGAAAGAGAATTAGATAATACAATGTTAGTAATAGCAGATGAGAAAAAACCAGTAGCGGTAGCAGGTGTAATGGGTGGAGCAAATTCAGGAATAACAGATGAAACAAAAACAGTTGTATTTGAAGCAGCAGTATTTAATAGAGGTTCAGTAAGATTTACAGCAAAGAAAATTGGCTTAAGAACAGAGGCTTCAACAAGATATGAAAAAGGATTATCACCTGAAATAGCAATAAGAGCAATAAATAGGGCAATAGAATTAGCAGAACAAATAGGTGCAGGAACTCCAGTGGATGCAAAAATAGACGTTTATCCAAATAAAGAGAAGAAAACAATTATTAAATTTGAACCAGATGTGATAAATAATTTATTAGGATTAGAAATTTCAAAAACAGAAATGGTAAAAATACTAGAAGCATTAGAAGTAAAAGTAAATGGAGATAATTTAGAAATACCATATTTTAGAACAGATTTACAAAAAACAGCAGATATAGCAGAAGAAGTAATAAGAATATATGGATATGATAAATTAGAATCTACATTAATAAATGCAGAAAGTACACTTGGAGAAAAGAATAAACAGCAAAAATTACAAGATAAAGTGAAAGAATTATTAGTAATAAAAGGATTTTCAGAGATGTATTCATTTAGCTTCATATCTGAAAACGACTTTAATAAATGTAATTTAGATAGTAGTAAAGCCATAAGAATAAGTAATCCATTGGGAGAAGACTATTCGTTAATGAGAACAGAAATGATGCCAACAGTATTACAATCAATTTCAACAAACTATAATAAGAAAAATAAAAACGTTAAATTATTTGAAATTGGAAGGACATATTCTGATGAAGAAAAAAATATGGAAAAAGGAGAAATCCCTACAGAAGTAGACCAAATTGCATTTGCAATGTATGGCGAAAATGTAGATTTCTATGTAGTAAAAGGAGTAATTGAAAACATACTAGAGGTATCAAATATAGCAAGATACCAAATAGCAAGAGCAGAAGATGCACATTTACATCCAGGTAGAAGTGCACAAATTCTAATAGGAAAAGATAGTATTGCTAGATTTGGAGAAGTTCATCCACAAATATTAGAAAACTATGACATAGGAGAAAAGGTATATTATGCAGTAATAGATATAAATAAATTTGCTAAATATGGAAAAGACAATAAAAAATATGCACCAATACCAAAATTCCCAGCAGTAGAAAGAGATATAGCAGTAGTAGTAGATGAAGATATTGAAGTAGGACAAATAGAAGCAATAATAATGAAGAGAGCAAAAAGTGTATTAGAAACGCTAAAACTATTTGATGTATATAGAAGTGACAAATTAGGAGAAAACAAGAAAAGTGTTGCATATGAATTGATATTTAGAGCAAAAGATAAAACGTTAACAGATGACGAAATAACAGGAACCATGAATGCAATAATTTCTGACTTAAAAAGCAGCATAGATGCAGAATTACGCACATAATTTGACAAAAATGACAAGAAATGGTAAAATATAAA
>CAPBNZ010000126.1 GCA_948585895.1 uncultured Clostridia bacterium
AGAATATAACGAGAAAACATCTCAATTTACATTTCTGTATTTTGAGATGTTTTTTATCTATATATGTAATTTACCTTTTAATATTTTCCTATTTTTTTAGAACATATACCAACCATTTGTTATCATTTTCTCCACCTTCTTTATGAAAATTATAAATCTTATATCCCATCTTAGTAATAATTTCATTTAATTCTTCTTCATAAAAATATTTATAATAACGTTCTGCTCCCATATGATACTCATTAGGAAAGTCAACCCATTCTTCATCAACTTCTCTAGTTTCACGATTTATTACATTAAAAATAAATAATCCGCCTTCTTCAAGTATATCATATACTTTTTTCAAAACCTTTGATACATCACTTTTAGTAAAATGAACAAAAACCCTCCAACAAAAAATAGCTGAATACTTTTCATCAAACTCATTTTCTAGTACATTAAATTTAATTGCCTTCAAACCTTTAGATTTTATTGAATTAATAAAATCTTCTGCTATATCACTCGCTATTATCTGATATCCTAATTTCTCAATATACTTTGCATTTGTACCATCAGCAGAACCAACTTCAAAAACTTTTGAACCTTTTGGTAATGTTTCAATATTTGTTTTAATAAATGTTTCTAATTGCTCATGTTTATGTTTTGCCTTCTCTGGATTCAAATTATCATGTTTAATACTAGTTTCTAAATATGTTTTAGCCTTTTTATTATATACTTCAAGTGTTCTTTCATTTTCTATACTCATTTTATATCTATCCTTTGTATTTTAATTGCTTATTACTTTAATGTAAAAATATATAGTTTTCCTCTTATATTGTTACTATTCATTAATATTATTGAAAATAAGTTGACTTTTTTATTTTTTTTAAGTATAATAATTATAGAAGATGAACGACCACAGAAGTGTGGCGTGTCAATAAAACTTGTTCAAATAGAACGCATCTCTATTGACCAGACAGAGATGTGTTTTTTTCGTTGTCTAATTTTCTTATTGTAACAACTAAGGCTATCAATAAGGCAACAGCGACAACAGTTACCATTGCAAGTTCAATAAATAGTATGTATATAAATGATAAATAAACTTGTTCTAATAACATATGTATCGCCTCTTTTCAAAAAGGATAACGACACGACACACTCTGTTTTGCTCATCTTCTGGTAAAATTATACAGCCATTATATATTAAAGTCAAGTAATTTTACGAAATTTTGTTTCTATAATTATGATATAACCATATCCTGAAAAATAAAGTTTCGGATTTGTTAAGTTGTGGTTCACCACGATATTATTATCTGAACCCTTTAAAAGGGCGTAAGAAGAAAACACCTCAATTTACATTACTGTATTTTGAAATGTTTTTTATTTATTCTACAATTATCTATTTGCTATATCTTTTTAAAAATTCTTCTAATTCACTTTCATTTGTAAATATTTTCTCAAAAATATTATATAAAGTATCTGTAGCTTCATATTCTCCAATTGCATAACACTTTTTTCCTAATCCATAAGCAATTCCTGATTCTATATGTGCTGCTTTTCCTGCTGGTAAAACTAATAATAAATTTTTTGAACTTTTTTCTCCATCCATATCGTTTTCAAATAGTTTCAATACAATATCACTTTTTAAGTTTAATGACTCGAATTCTTTTTGTTTTTCTTCTGGTGTTTGATTACTATTTCCATAGCCCCAATCTTTTTCATTTTTTAAAAAGCAATAATATGATATATTATATTTGTCAAACAACTTACATACGTTTAAAATATTTTCTTTATTCCTAGCTCTACCTGCTATAAAAAATTCATATCTATTTTCCATAAAATACCCTCTTTTGAATTTACCACACTTTATTTCCATGGTTAAAATTATATCTGTTTTTTTCTATAATTTCAAGTATATAATATTATAAAAATGAAGGATACGGCTTGCAGTGTCCGTAAATAGAGCCTGCTAAAAAATAATTATCCTATCTTTTAACTCTAATAAATTCGTATAAGCTATTCCTTCTGTTGAAAATTGCGATTCTTTTTTTACATCTTCATTTATTTTTCATTTCTTAACAAACTTTAAATTTCTTATTGTTTTCTAACTTCTAGTTTAGTTCTTTGTTTCTTAAAAAAAGCCAAATTGTTAAATTTATATTTAATAATTTGACTTTATAATTTTTAAATTGATATCATTCTTTTCCTTCCATTACTGTTATTCTTATCCTTGTAATTTCTTCAATTTTAAGTTTTTACTATCTAATGTATTTGATAAGGCTATATATAAGTTGTTACGAAAACTCTTTAACCAACTTTCAACCTTTTCATTTATCGTATTAATCAGATTTACACAACCTGTTCTTGTCATACGGTCAAATCCCCACCATTTATTCTGATTACCATTATTAGCTGTATTTATTACGCAAGTAGCAAATGTATTCCAACTTTCTTCTAATTTATTAAGTTTATTATTAATTTCGTTAATAAATTGATTCATTTGTTTTGTATCACTCGTTTTTCCATCACTTGACTTTGTATTTAACGGTGTCTTTTGCCATGGCTTATAACCAATTTTTTCCAACTGTTTTCGTTCAAGAGCAGCCTCTTTCCCACAATAATTATCATTGAAATCTTTACATCGCTGGTTACACTCGAAATTAAGAACTGATAGTTCTTGCTTAAACGTTTTATTAACTTCGTGGTGAGAATCTGTTAAAAAATTTAAAGAATAGAAAATTCCTGATACCATTGTAGTAGCAGCTCCATTAACTACCCTTTTAATTCTATCTTCACCATCATAACCACCATTACTAGCATTTACTATTTCTAATTTTTCACCATTCCATTGAAGTTTCCCACTTTTCCCATTTGTAGATTGATTCCACCATAATGCTACTACTCTCGCATTATCATCATACCATTTACCATCTACACAAACATAATTTTCCATTGTATTTGCTACAGAGATTGCTTGTCTTACAACATCTTCATAATTCTCTTTTAGCTTATTAACTCTTTCTTTAGCTGTTCTTGCATCATACCAATATTTTCCCATATCTTTTCCTCCTATAAAAAAATAAAATTAGTATAGGATAAAATATATTAATATGTTTTATCCTATATTAATTATTTTTATTATAAAATCTCCTATTTTTCAACATTCTCAAGCAATTTAATTATTATATTAGTTACATAAAATCTTAATACCCGACAGTTTTTCGAAAAAAAAAGAAATTGCAAAAAAACACCATCTTTAGTACAATGTTGGTAACAAAGAACCAAAGCAACATATACGAAAGAGGTGTTTTTTATGAATAAATTATATAATACACAGAAGGACATAGCAAGTGATTTAATGAAATTTTTTAAAAATGTTACAAATATTAAAAAGCCACAATTGAAATTGATTCCCTATATTATCCTAGGAATGATTGAAGCAGAATCAGTGGTAACAACTGATATTGTAAAGAAATTAAAAGGTAGTTTTTCTCTTGTTAATCCTTTTTCAATAGTAAGAAGATTAGAACGATTT
>CAPBNZ010000127.1 GCA_948585895.1 uncultured Clostridia bacterium
TCATTTTTAAAATGTATATAATTTGAAATTATTACAATATCCTTCATTTTATTTTTCCTTACTATTTCATTATTCTTCTACCTATTTGTATTAAAATAACTTTAATTATCATTTTTGTAACTAATTATTTGATTGATAATTGTCTGAATATCTTGTCTATTTTCTTCCCATTCTTCTTCTGGCATTTTTTGTACTTTTTCCTCGTATTCTCGTATTTCATTGATGCCATCATTAAATATTCTTTCTATTTCTTCATTTTTCAAATTATTCTTTGTATTATAAAAACTTCTCGATAATATAACTTTATTCGATTTTAATCTATAATGCTCTATTATAATTTTTTCTGCTGGTAAGTCTCCTGTTCCAATCTTTGAGATTCCTCCAATACCATATGGTATATTATATTTTCTAGCTACATCACAGATTTTTTCTACTGTTCCATTTACAAGTGGCTCAAACATAAATTTATTTTTATAAGATAAATACATATCATTTAATCCAATATGTATTTCGTCAATCCCTTTAATAGCTAAGATTTTTTCTATATTTTCTACCGCTTCTTTCCTCTCTATTAATAACATGATTTTACATCTACCATTAATAAATTCTACTAATTGTTTTGCCTCTATCTCATCTTTTATCATAGGCAACATTATACTATCTGCTCCATTTTTTATTGCTTGTTCTACTTCTTGTTTGGTTTTTTCATAAAATGGATTAATTCTTACTAACAACTCCGCTTTTTTCAATTTAGATTTTACAGTTGCTATATCTTCCATTTTGTGTTTGGATATTACGGTGTCTAAGTGTCCTTGTCTTTGTTCTTTCCCTATGATTTCTAAATCTATAAAAATTATATTTACCCCAGCTCTTTCTGCTATTTGGGCTATCTCTGGGCGATTCGTAATATACATTAATTTTAACATTTTATTTTCCCTCTTTACCTTTTTTCGACTTCTTTTTCCTTATCTTCTTTTGTATCTGTTTTTATTGTATTTACATTGTTTTCCATACTAAATAATACTTTAATCGTCTTTAATACTATTTTTAAGTCTAATAAGAAAGAGATATTTTTTACATAATCGTTATCTAGTTCTATTCTTTTCTTCCATTCAATACATTTTCTTCCATTTACTTGTGCCCAGCCACTAATTCCTGGTCTAACTTCAAATCTCTTTTTTTGTTCTTCTGTATATTCTTCATATTTCCAAGGATGATATGTAAGCACTGGTCTCGGTCCTATAAAACTCATTTCTCCTTTTAAAATATTTACTAATTGTGGAAGTTCATCTATACTAGTTATTCTTATAAATTTTCCAACTCTAGTTACTCTATTATCATCCTTTTTAGAATATACCCCTGTTCCTTTGGTTTCTGCTCCAACAACCATAGACCTAAATTTATATATTTCAAATACTTTTCCATCTTTTCCTAATCTCTTTTGTTTGAATATAACAGGTCCTTTAGAATCTATTTTTATTGCAATGGCAACAACAAGTAGCACTGGAGATGCTAAAATAATTCCTAAAAAAGAGAATATAATATCAAATACCCTCTTCAATTTTAAATAAATTGTATTTTTCATATTCTCCTCTTTCCTTTCTCTTATTCTTTTGGTTCTCTATAAGTTGGTACAACATCTTTAATAACTTTTTTAATTTCATCTTTCTGTTTATTATTGCAATGTTGTAATAAACCATTCAATTCTTTTAATTTATTTTGTATCTTATCCATATCAATTTTCATAGGCTTCGCCACATGAATTTTATCATGTTCTGTTTGAGTTAATCCTTCTTCTGACATTAGCAATTCTTCATACAATTTTTCGCCTGGTCGCAATCCTGTGACTTTTATTTGAATATCTACATTTGGTTCTAATCCCGACAATTTAATTAAATTCATTGCCATTTCATAAATTTTAACAGGTTCTCCCATATCTAGTACAAAAATTTCCCCACCTTGTGCATAAGACATCGCTTGTAGTACAAGTGATACTGCCTCTGGAATTGTCATAAAAAATCTAGTAATATCTTTGTGAGTAACCGTTACTGGTCCTCCATTTGCAATTTGTTTTTTAAATAAAGGGACTACAGAGCCATTACTACCTAATACATTACCAAAACGAACGGCTGCATATTCTGTTTTACTCACTTTATCTTTTGCTTGTACAATCATTTCACATAAACGTTTGGTTGCTCCCATAACATTCGTTGGATTAACTGCTTTATCGGTTGAAATTAATATACATCTTTTGGCCTGATATTCATCTGCACAATTTACTACATTGTAAGTTCCAAATACATTATTTTTAATGGCTTCCAACGGACTCGTTTCCATTAATGGCACATGTTTATGAGCTGCTGCATGAAATACTAAATAAGGTCTAAATTCATTAAATATTTCATTTAATCTTTCTTTATCTCTTACACTTGCTACAATTGCATCAATTTCTTGATTCGGATAATTATATTTTAATTCTTGTTCAATATCATATAAATTGTTTTCATATATATCTACCATTACTAATTTTTGTGGCTTATATTTAACAATTTGTCTGCATAATTCGGAACCGATAGAGCCTCCTCCACCAGTTACTAATACTACCTTGTTTTCAATTAATGTTCCAATTTTTCGATTATCTAATTTACTTGGTTCTCTCCCCAATAAATCCTCAATTTCTACATCTCGGAAACTATCCATAAGATTTTTGTTTTTTATTAAATCTGCTGTTCCTGGTAATATTCTTACTTTGCAACCTGTTTCTTGGCAAATTTTTAAAATGTCTTTTCTGTCTTTATGCGTTATATTCGAAATGGTGAATAAAATCACTTCTATTTGATTTTGCTTGCAAATTCGTGGTATATCATACCTTGTTCCTAATATTCTCTTTCCTGATATCGCATAATTTACTTTGTTAATGTTATCATCTATTAAACCTACTACATTATAAGTATCTTTCATAGTTGTTCTTAACGTTCTTAATAAAATCCTAGTAGCATCTCCTGCCCCTATTACTAATACATTCTTTTTACTGCTATTATGCCTTTCTTCTATTTTTGTATATCCTTCTGTTAGAAGAAGCCTTAATACAACACGATACCCAATTATGGTTGTTACAATAATTAGTGCTGCCACCATATTAGTTCTTGGATTTACCATTTTAATATTAGATGAAATTTTTATAATGGTAATAATGGTATAGGCTATCAAACATGCTAATACATATATTAAATAATCGTTTCCATTTTCATATCTTGTAATATTTTTATAAGTTTTGAAAATGTGTAAAAATCCTGAATAAATAATAATTGCTAAAATAATTGTATGAATAATGGTTTGATTTAATTCTTTTGACATAGTAAAAGAATTATTGGTTAACACTTCTGCAATATAATAAGCTACAGCAATAATTATAATATCCATAATTCTTAATATTATATTTCTGTA
>CAPBNZ010000128.1 GCA_948585895.1 uncultured Clostridia bacterium
CCTCATTCCATCCATTGATAAAGAAGCGATGACTTCTCTGTCAAAAAACTTTCTATAAGGTAAATAATAGGTTTAAATTGTTATCAAAAAGTCAATAAATTTTAAGTTTTTTATTGACTTTTTTTATAACTTTATATATGATATATAATATAGAACAATAAGAATATACAAGTAAAAATAAACTAAAAATGGAGGCAATTAAATTGGGGAAAATTATATCAGTAGCAAATCAAAAAGGTGGTGTTGGAAAAACAACAACAACCGTTAATTTAGGTACTATTTTAGCCAAAAAAGGAAAGAAAGTATTATTAATAGATGCTGACCCACAAGGAAATGCTACAAGTGGATTAGGAGTAGAAAAAGAAGTAGAATTCTCTACCTACGATATTTTAGTAAATGAGACACATATAAAAGAAACAATACAAGATACCATAATAAAAAATTTAAAAGTATGCCCTTCTAATATTAACTTAGCAGGAGCAGAAGTAGAACTAGTATCTATGATGTCAAGAGAACAGAGATTAAAAGAAAAATTAGATGAGGTAAAAAGTGAATTTGATTATATTTTAATCGACTGTCCACCATCTTTAGGACTTATAACACTAAATTCTTTTACTGCCTCAGATAGTGTTTTAATACCAGTACAATGTGAATATTATGCATTGGAAGGATTGGGACAATTATTAAATACTATTAATTTAGTAAAAAAGCACTTGAACAAGAACATTCAAATAGAAGGGGCATTACTTACAATGTATGATATGAGAACGAATCTATCCAATCAAGTAGTAAAAGAAGTAAAAAAATATTTTGATAATAAAGTATATAAAACTGTTATACCAAGAAATGTAAGGCTAAGTGAAGCACCAAGTTATGGAATGCCTATAACAGAATATGATGCTAGGTCAAAAGGTGCTAAAAGTTATATAAAATTTGCAAAAGAATTTTTAAAAATGAATGAAGAAGAAAAAAAGGCTAAACACATGAGGTAGAAAAAGGAGGAAAGTTAAATGGCAAAAATGACAGGATTGGGAAAAGGACTAGATGCTTTATTTGGACCAGCACCAGAAGAAGAGCAAATGAAAGAAAATGACATATTAAAAAACTTAAAAATAACAGAAGTAGAACCTAATAGGAATCAGCCAAGAAAGAAATTTGACCAAGAGGCATTGGAAGAATTAGCACAATCTATTAAAGAATATGGGTTAATTCAGCCAATTGTAGTAACCCAAAAAGATGGATACTATAGTATCATTGCAGGAGAAAGAAGATGGAGAGCTTCTAAAATAGCAGGATTGAAAGAAATACCAGCAATTATAAGAGAAGACAACGAAAAAATAAACTCAGAAATATCTTTAATTGAAAATATGCAAAGAGAAGATTTGAATCCAGTTGAAAAAGCAATGGGAATAAAAACGCTAATGGATAATTATGGAATGTCACAAGAAGAAGTAGCAAAGAAATTAGGAAAAGGAAGAAGTACCGTTGCCAATTGGGTAAGAGTTTTAAACTTAGAACCACGTGTTCTAGAAATGGCAAAAGAGGGGAAAATATCAGAAGGATATTGTAAAGCATTACTAGCAATTACAGACCCAGAAAAGCAGTATCAAACAGCTATACAAATGTTAGAAAGAGGGTCAACAGTTAGACAAGTTGAGAAAAAAACAAAAGTAAAAGAAACAAAAGAAGAACAACAAAGGAATCATATTTTATATAAAAGTATAGAAGACAACTTTCAAAGTTTTTTTGGAAGCAAAGTTAGGTTAGATGCAGGAAAGAGAAGAGGCAAAATCATTATTGAATATACTTCAAACGATGATTTGGAAAGAATTTTAGGATTGATAAAATAAAGAGAAAAGAGGTATATATGGAAAATTTAATAGAAATAATTAAAACAGATACTTTTTTATTCATAATATTTGGAATTGTCATAGTATTATTAATAGGATTTTCTATTATGCTAGTGAAGTTTTTTACGTTAAATAAGAGATATAAAGAATTTATGAAAAAGCTAGGAAATGGAAAGAATTTAGAAGAAGACTTAGAAAATTATATCTATCGAGTAGATACCGTTGAAAAGCAAAATGCGAAAATTTTAAATGAGATAAAAAACTTAGATGAAAATTTAATAAAGTGTATTCAAAAGGTAGGAATTGTAAGATATAGTGCTTTTAAGGATACAGGAAGTGATTTAAGTTTTGCATTAGCTTTATTAGATGAAAATAATGATGGGGTTGTATTAAATGGTATTTATTCAAGGGAAATGTCTAATATTTATGCAAAACCAGTAGAAAAAGGAAAATCGACTTATACTGTTTCAGAAGAAGAAGAACAAGCCATTCAAAAAGCAATTACTTCCAATACATTGATAAGATAATGTAAGCAAAACTAAAAAAAATAAAATTTGTCTTGACATTTTAGTATGGAAATGTTAAGATAGATATTGTTGTTAGACATTTGTCTTAACACATGGAGAGGTGGTCGAGTTGGTTTATGGCACCAGTCTTGAAAATTGGCGTGCGTTTGTAGCGTACCGTGGGTTCGAATCCCACCCTCTCCGCCAAATGAAAAGTTAGATATAAAAGCTATGTCTAACTTTTCTTTATAAAAATGGAGATGTACCCAAGTGGTGAAGGGGACTGTTTGCTAAACAGTTAGGTCGCGAAAGCGGCGCGGAGGTTCGAACCCTCTCATCTCCGCCATTAAAAATGATAAAGTTTTAGTAAAATAGTAATAATTAGAAAGTTATCTAATTATTTTTTCTTTTTATGATAGAATTCCTTTGTTATATTTATGAAAATGATAAAAGTAAAAAAGAATAGGAAACGACATGTATTGACAAAGGAAGGCGACTGTGCTAATATAATAATAGTACAAATAAAGTATTGAAAAAATATCACTATAATGTTAAAATAAAAATAGCAAGATAGGAGTGGCAGATGAAGAAAAAAATAATAAAAATAGTATGGATATTAATTTTATTAAGTATATTCGTTATATTGGTAAATTCTTCATTTTGTTTTGAAAAAGTTAATCCAAGTAATTATGAACCGGCAGATATTACTGGGGCTTCTCAATTAACAAAGATAGGAAATACAATAATAGGAATTATTCAGCTTATTGGTAGTCTTGTTTCTTTAATTATATTAATTATAATAGGAATAAAATATATGTTAGGTAGTGTGGAAGAAAGAGCTCAATATAAAGAAACGTTTAGACCCTATCTTATAGGTGCAGTGTTATTATTTGGAATTACAAATATATTAGGAATTATTAGTGATATTGTTTCATAAATGTAAGGAATGAATTATGAAGAAAATAAAAAGTATAAGTATTATTTTAGTAGTATTTTTGTGTTTAATTTTTCTTTGCACAAATGTAGAGGCATTTAATGTCTATTCCCTTTCAGGAACACGCATTTCAAATGAAGAAATACAAA
>CAPBNZ010000129.1 GCA_948585895.1 uncultured Clostridia bacterium
GCTGAATTTCCTCTAGCTCCTCTAGGTATCGTAAAATTATCTATATCTCTCACATTTTTTATATCTACCAGTCCCCAAAATTGCTCGTTAAAACATCCTACTCTTAATTTTGATTGTTCTAATAATGGTTTTAGTTGTCTTAAAAATGATTTTACTAATTCTAAATCTACTGACCCAGAAACATCGATCATAACTTCTGTTTCTGCATCATCTTCTATATCATTTTCTTCTAATCTATATGCATAATTATTTTCTGCAATGGAACGCCTTTGACTCCAAATCGTTTCACTCTTTTCTATTTCTTTGCGTATTAGAAGTTTCCAATCAATTTCTTCTTTGCTTTTTCCTATATTTCCTAATTCTATTTTTCCTTTATCAGTATTTCGTATATCTTTTTCCGTTTTCTCGCGTCTAGATTTGAATTTTTCTCTTTTTTCTTTTCTATTATCTTCAAATTCTCCTCTTTCATCAAAATCTATATCTGTCTGTTCTTCTTCAGTTTGCTCTTGTTCTTGTTTCTCTACTTGTCTTTGTGAATTCTTGTCTTGTCTTTGTCCTTTCTTCCCAGAATTTTGCTGTTCTTTAAATGCTTCTTCCCATAAACTATGGTCATCTCCTTGACTTTTACCTTCACCTGAATTTTGATTTTCAGTTTGTTCTGAATTTTCATTATTGCCATTTTGTTCGTTATCTTGTTCTTGATTTTGCTCATTCTGTTGTTTATCATCTTGACCATCGCTCTGTCCATTCTCTTGCTGATTATTTTGTTCCTGTTCTTGTCCATCTCCTCGTTCTTGGTTTTGATTATTATTTTGTTCTTTCTCTTTCTTTTCTTTTTCTTCTAATAATTTTTGATAAAATTCTTCTGCTGAATAATCTAGTGCTTCTGGCATATTTACATATCCTTCTTTAATTGTAAATCCATCTCTTTCTAAATTAGCATTTATAATAGCATCAGTCGCTATGTTCCAAAGTTCTGGATCTCTTTTTACTCCACTTTTATCCTTTAATCTAAACATGTGCATAAATTTTATATGCATTATTTCATGTGCTATTGTAAATAATCTATCATTTTCGCTTAAGTCTGCAAAATAGTTAGGATCAACATATATATTTTTGCCATCAGTTGCTGCTGTATGATATTTTAAGTTATCTTTAAATTCAATATTAGCTACTGCTATTTCACTACCAAATCTAGGATATTTTGCTAGCATTTTTCTCTTTACATCATAAATCAAATCTGTATTAGCAATCATTTACATGTTTCTCCTTCCTCAAAATTAACTACAACAATTTTATCATAATTAATATCTTTCATCTTCTTCATTTATAGATTCTTTAGAATCTCTTGCTAAATATGAACTATACATTTGCCCTATATCTGTATATTTAGCTATTCCATCACTTGCATATTCTTTTGTTTCTTTTCCAGTATGTAATGATAAAGACATTTCTTGTAGTTCGCTTATTTTTTCCATTTTTCTTTCATCATTTCCAGCCCAATAGATATCAAATACTTCCAAATATTCTGGATCACAATGCTTTCTTATAAATTCTCTACAAGATTCAACTTGTGTTTCATCTGCTGTTATCAATGCTGTCATATAGGCAAATCTTTCACTTATGTCTCTCGGTAAATCTGCTTGTGTATATCCTTCTCCCATTCCTTTTGTTACTTCTTCTGGTGTTAATGTTGGAAGATTATAAAAATCAAAAAATTCTGCTGACCACTCTTCTCTAAGTTTTGAACTTATTGACCTTTGTATTATATCTTCTACATCTTTTCCTTCATATTTTCCTGTTTCTAAATTTCTCTCAAAATTATATAAGGTATTTGAAATTGATGTCCAACCACGAGGATCGTTTGTTCTTCCTTTACATCCGTTGCTATCCAAATGTTCTTCTCCTACCTCTGGCTCTTCATAGAAATAACCTATATCTTGTAGTTCTTCACTTTTTCCAGAATTGTTATATTTTGATAGCATATATCCTATTACTGATGGATGAATCTTTTGTGGAATTGCATATTCTGTTATCCATTCTCCTACTTTTGGCTCCATATCTAATATATGGTCAAATCTTTTTTCTAGTGGCTCTGCTAAATCTTCTGCTACACTTGAATATTTCTTTTGATTTCCTGTTGCTACAACTACTACATTGTCTGGTAATTTTAGTCCTTTCCCTATCTCTACCATTCTATTTAATACTAATGTATATACTAAACTTTGAACTGCTGGCTTCACATTTAAAAGTTCATCTAACATTATTACTACTTTTTTATTACTATCTTTTGACCTTTCATATACTGTATCTGCTATATCGTATATGCTTTGTATATTTTCTTCTATTTGTTTTTTCTCTTCTTCTGTTGCTTCTTGCATAATAGCAGTTTTAGCAAAATCTGGTGGTATGCTTTGTCCTGTTTGTAAATTTACTGACCCTACTACTTTTTCTGGAAACATATTATTTGTTAATTTCATATAAATCAAGTCTGGATATAATGTTTTTATTCTTTCTGTTTTTCCTATTCCAGATGGTCCTCTTAATAATACTGACTCTCCTACTTCAATCCAATTTTGTATTATTTCAGTATCTGTCATCCTTGTTCTATCAGCTGTTTTTGTTTTATCTGGATTTAATTTTTGTAATCTTGATTTTCTCTGTGGGACTCTTTCTGTTTCTTCTGTTTGTTCTCCTAAAGTTATTGTACCTCTTGATTGTTCCAAATCTCTAGCCAAGTATCTATCCATAAATGTTTTTATGTCTGTTTTATCGAAATCTCTTGTGTGATAATTTCTTTCTTTATTAAATTGAACTCCTGCAAATATTAGTTTTTCAGTTATCATCATTCGAGATTTTTCATCTACTATCCATTTAACTGGTTGTACTTCTATCCACACATCATCGCCATCTTTATACTGTTCTCCATTTGAAAGTGTAAAGTTACCTCCATCATAATATGAATTTGTTTTAACTCTCACATATCTTTTTCCATTGTACTCATATTCTTGATGAGTTTGTGGCTCAAATGGTGTTTCGTATTCAGTGTATCGAGTCGAATCTGTTGTATAGCTGTTCCTCGTTTTTGGAAGTCTACCACTTTTATATTCTCTTTCTAATCTTTCTTGCATATCTTTTGATACTGCTTTTTGTGGATAATATCCATACTCTACTTCAATGATACCATCTCTTCCTCTTTTCCCACTCTCTCCGTTCGTGGGGATTGAGCCGATTGATGAGAACGGTAAAGCTGGGCGAGCCCCACCAAGGCGAACGTCAACAGAGTAGCTGTTTCTAGTACCATAATCGTTAACCACGCGCGCGTCATTATCTCCGTCATCTGA
>CAPBNZ010000130.1 GCA_948585895.1 uncultured Clostridia bacterium
TAGGTATTTTAAATCCTACAGGACATAAGAAGTTAGAGCTTGAGCAAAATTATAATAACTATGGAATTCAAGATAATAAATATCATTGGACACCATCTACAGTACGAAATATTTTGAACAATGAAGTGTATTGCCAGCACTACCGTTCAAGGAAAAAGAAGAACGAAAAGCTATAAAGTACATAAAGTAGAGCAAGTTCCAAAAGAAGAATGGGTAAGAGTAGAACACACCCATGAACCAATAATTGATAAAGAGACTTTTAAAAAAGCACAAGAGCTAAGTAAGAGAGACAAAGGTATCCCAAAAAACAAAGGAATTATCGGTATGGGCAGGTTTTTTAAAGTGTGCAGATTGCAAAAGAGCAATGAATAAAAAAAGTAGTACCAATAAAAGTGGAAGCAAATATGAATATTATATCTGTAGTACATACAGAAAAAATCAAATAATCTTTGTACAAAACATTCTATTAAAGTGGAGAACTTGCAAAAAGCAGTTTTGAAAGCTATTAATTTCCATATTGATTTATTAATTGATACAGAAGAATTTGTAAAACAAATAAATGAAAGTACATATCAAAATACTAAAAATGAAAATATTGAAAATATGATAATTGCAAAACAAAGTGAAATTTCTAAAATATCAAATTTTAAAAGGACTCTTTATGAAGATTGGAAGAATGAAGATATTACAAGAGAAGAATATTTAGAATATAAACAAAAATATGAAAATGATATTGAAAGACTAAACCAAAATATAGAAAGACTAGAAAATGAAAAACAAAAATATGAAACACAAAACCAATCTCATAATGAATTTATAGAAAAATTTAAAGAACAAAAAGGTATTACGAAACTTTCAGGAGATATCATGATGGAATTAATAGATTGTATTTATGTACATGAAAATGGAAATATAACAATAAAATTTAAGTTTGAAGATGAGTTTAAAAGATGTCAAGAATACATAGAAAATAACAAAAATGTATTACTTAAACAAGTAGTAAGCTTATAATAAAAGTAGGAGAACAATAGTGGCGGAATAATTTGGCTAATATAAAGATATAGAAAATTAGCCACATTAAATTGTTCAACCGCGAAAAATACTTTAGTATTTTTCTGTGGAATTTTAACAACACACTATCGTCACAAACCCTTATATGCGTAAGATATAAATGATAAAATAAAAGTAACCAAAAAAGGGAAAATAAAAATTACCAAAAATGGTTACTTTTTTGATACAAAAATAATAGTTTGATATACTCTAAAAAAATAAAAAGGAGTAATCAAATGAAAAAAAATTATAAAGATATGAAAGGACAATTGGAAATAATGAAAACGTTAGGAATAAAACCAAATTTTAGTGAATTACAAAGAACATATGGAATAGATAGACATACTATAAAAAAATATTATGATGGTTTTGAAAGAAGGTCATCTATAAGAAATAAAGTTTCTAAAATAGATCTATATTATGATGAAATAAAAAATAAAATGGAGCTTGTAGGAGTAAATATAATCAGCTTATATCAATACTTTTATGATAAAGACAATAAAATTGGAACATATTCAAATTTCAAAAAATATCTAAAAAAGCATAATCTAAAACCTAAAAAGAATATAGATGTACATCCGAGATATGAAACACAAGCTGGAGAACAATTACAATTTGATTGGAAAGAAGATTTAAAAATGATAAGTAAACATGGAGAATTATTTAAATTCAATATCTTTTCAGCAACTTTAGGCTTTTCAAGACTACATGATTTTGTATATACCAAAACTAAAACCAGAGAAGATTTGGAAAGATGTTTAATATCGACATTTAAATATATTGGAGGTGTTCCAAAAAAGTTATTAACAGACAATATGCGAGCTGTTGCAGATATAAATGGAAATGAAGTAACTGTTAATAAAGAATTTAATCAATTTGTAAAAGATATGGGAACATCAATAAAACTTTGTAAACCTTATTCTCCTGAAACTAAAGGCAAAGACGAAACAGCAAATAAATTTATGAATTGGCTTATTCCATATAATCACGAATTTGAAGATGAAAAAGAATTATTAGAAATAATAACAAAAATAAGAAATAAAGTAAATTCAACGATAAATCAAACAACTAATATTCAGCCAATATTATTATATAAAAAAGAAAAAGAATATCTATTAGATTTACCAAGTATTCACATAATGGATTCATACTTAGTAAATGTAGAAAAGTCAAAAGTAACTAAGGATTCATTAATTTACTACAAAGGTCAAAGATATTCAGTTTCTCCTAAATATATTGGACAATTTGTTAAAGCCAAACAAATTGATAATATACTTTATTTATACCATAATAAAGAATTAATAGCAACTCACAAAATAAATAAAATATTTAACTATACAAAAAAACATTATTCAGAATGTTTAAAAATGACAATGCCATATAAAAGCGATAATGAAATAGATAAACTAACTCAAAAAAATTTACAAAATTTAGATAAACTACTAATTAAGGAAAATTAAAAGAAAGAAGGAAAAATAATGATATATAATGAAGTTATAAATAATTTACAAAAATTAAAATTAGATAAAATGAGTACATATTTATCAACATATTTAGATGAAATAAATAAAAATAATATTTCATTTATAGATGCCTTATATGAATTAAGCAAAAAAGAAATTGAATTTAAAGAACAAAGAGCATCAGAATTTAATATTAAAGTAGCAGGATTTCCATTTATAAGAACATTAAATGAATTCGATTTTGAATTCCAATCAAGTATAAATAAAAAAGAAATTATGGATTTAGCAACATTAAGATTTGTAGAAGAAAAAAAGAATGTGATACTTGTAGGTTCAAGTGGTGTAGGAAAAACACATATAGCAACAGCAATTGGAATAGAAGCTGCCAAAAAAAGAGTAAGCACTTATTTCATAAGTTGTCATGATTTAATAACAAAGTTAAATATAGCACATCAAGAAAATCGTTTAAAAGATGCACTAAAGACCTTTAATAAATATAAATTATTGATAATTGATGAAATTGGGTACTTACCAGTAGATAAAAATGGAGCTAATCTATTATTTCAACTAATAGCAAAAAGATATGAAAAAAGCTCAACAATAATAACAACAAATCAAACTTTTTCTAAATGGGGGGAATTGTTTAATGATAATGTACTAGCAAATGCAATATTAGATAGACTATTACATCACTCATATGTTTTTAATATTGCAGGAGAATCTTATCGAATTAAAGATATGATGTCTAAAATGGAAAACATTAACAATTCTAGTGGTTAATCTATGGTGTCTAAATTGGTAAAAATTATTTTCCCTTTTTTGGTAA
>CAPBNZ010000131.1 GCA_948585895.1 uncultured Clostridia bacterium
TTATAATTTTGCTCAAGCTCTAACTTCTTATGTCCTGTAGGATTTAAAATACCTAGATCATTTAATCTATGACAAATGGCTATCTTTCCTAATCCTTCATTTACATTCCATTCAAATATTTTTCTTATAATATCTGCAACACTTTCATCAATTATTAATTTATGCTTATCTTTTGAATCTTTGATATAGCCATAAGATGGAAACGCCCCTATGAACTCTCCTTTTTTCTTCTTCCCATTTAATGATGTTCTTATTTTAATTGATGTATCTCGTGCATATTCATCATTTATTAAGTTTTTAAATGGCACTAAAATTGTATTGGTACTTGCTACTACTGGTTCATTTGTTTTTTCAGTTGTACTATATGCTATACTTGCTGTTGGTTCTGGATTTTTAGTGATATCTTGATAAAAGTTAAATGCTCTTGCTACAAACCAATTTCCATTTGTTCTATCTGCCACTATTTTCACATATTGTACTTCCTTGGCCTCTGCTATTTCAAAATTTTGCGTATATCTTTTAGCATCTTCAATTGTATTGGCTTGTGAAGGATAAGTTATCCCTGTACGTCTAGTTAAAACTTCCCAATTCTCACCATCCATACTTCCATAAATTGTACCATCATTTATTCTTCCATTTCCACCACCTGCTGGTACAAATTCTACTGCTGACAAATAAACTGGTTTATCAAGTTTCACTACCATAAAACGCTCGGTATCTGTTCCATTCCATGCTGAGTGATATCTAGTATTATAGTTTGCATCAATTGCATTTCTAGCTACACCACCATTATTAGTAGCCTCTGTTGACACAGCATGTATACTTAAATGTGAAACAGGATATATTTTCTTGTATCTGAATCATTGTTTTGTGTAAATGTAAAGATACTTGATGCTGAACTTGCTAATCTTGTACCTGTTGCACCTTGTCTTAATTGTACTGTTTTGTTTCCTGTTAAGTCTGGTGAAGCTTCACTATAAGATGTCCAGTATCATTTTCTGTATAGCGCCACTGGGTATTTAAATTAGCTGCTATCATTCTATTTTCATTATCATTAGCATAAAGTGTAGTTGGAAGACCCTCTGATTCTAGTATATCTATTTTATATACATTTTCATCTTCATAGTTTACACCAACAATATGTAATATATATCATTTGTTGATGTGATGTTTGCTATTTGTTCTTGTGATAATTGTACTTCGTGTTTTCCACCATTTTCTCCTGTAAATACTTCATTCCATGTATTTTTTCCATCAATACTGTAGTCCCAACGTACAGTACTTCCTTTAAATCTACTTCCTAGCTTAATTTTCCCTGCATCTGCTCCATCAAATGAAAAATCTGCTAATTTTGTATCAAGTGTTCCTAATAAAGAAGATGCTAATGTTCTAGTTACTCCTAGTTGTAAGACATCTATACCTTGATAGTTTTTACCTTCTGTTAAGATACCAGTTTGTAAAATTGAAAATTTAAATTTATATAAATCACTTGTAAATTTAGGTTTTATTATTTCTGATAAATTATACATTGTAAATGGGAAACAATTTAGGTCTTCCATCATTTCTTTTGCCAAATTATAGTATTCCTCTTCTGTTTTGCTATCGGAAAGATACAATTTTACTAATCCTGCCCAAGCATCTAGATTAATGGATTGTACATTGATAGCTTCTCTATATATTTGTTCTTGTTTGGTTTTATCCTTTTTATATACATCTATTGTCATTAATAATTCTTCAGCTTTTACAAAATTATTATAATCATTTAATGCTTCTTGAGCTAATATGATGTATGGAACATTATATCCTTTTACATAGCTCCTATCATTTCCCCAGCCAGTTAGCAATCTTTCACCTTTTTCTGATCGTGTCCATCCTGATACATCATTATCGATTCCCCAGTAACCTTGCCCACTAGAGTTTCTTGTGTAATATAGCAATGCTACATGACCTAGTTGCCCAATAACTGCTGATGGTATAGCATGTACGCCACGAATACAATGACCTGATTTTGAAATACCACCACAAACTGCTCCTGTACCAAATTTATTTCTAAAATTCATCCATAATTTATATATTTTACCTTCTGAAGTATCTCTGTATGGTATATATTCAAATAATCCTTTTCCATTCACAGAAAATAATTGATTAAAATATTCTTTATTTTCTTCTGCATAATAAACTGGATTTCCATAACTTGGCCAGACATATGCCATGTAAGAATGGGGTGTTAATAATCCCCATGCATTATTTGGAGCTGCATCTATTTTTGATTGAACATATTCATTCAACCATATAACTTCTTCATCATCAATTAAAGTACCTACAACCCATCTTAATTCTTCTATACTATAACTTTCAAACCATGGTGTAATATCTACTGAATTAGTTTTTTTGAATTTGCCATTTTCATAAAGATATTTATATAAGTCATAACGCACTAAAGCATCTGAATTATTATATTCATTAGTTTGCATCCATAATCCAACTCTTACAGAATGCGTCAACGAAATAGCTACTGCCATTCTTTTATAAAGTTGACCTCTAGTTCCACCTGATTTTAATGGAACATCTATATCAAAGTCACTTCTATATGCTTTAACTAATCTTGAAAGTTGTTTTAAAGAATTATAATAACTTCCAGAAGGTGTTCCTCCTAATATATAATAGCGAATATTTTCTACATCACTAAATAACCATTCTATTGTTTCCTTATTTGCCTCATCTTCATTCATAAAACGTTTTATAGCATATTCGCCAGCTCTACTTACAAACTCTCTTTGTAATAAAATTAATTCATACTCTTCATTTTCTTTAATATCCTGTCCATCAAATTTTTTTAACATCTCATCATACTCATCAATTGATTTTAAACCATTACTTTCATCATAACCATCTATAATCAATTTTGCATCTGCATATACAGAGTGATCAGAAGCATTCCCAGTCTTTTGGTTAGCCACTAATTTTAAATACTTAGCTCCTCTGATGTCAATTTTCACAAAAGATGCATTCTGCCCAGGTAACTTATCTAATGGACCATTCTCCATTTTTGATTCCCAAGTAGAACCATCTGCTGAAGTAAGGATATCAAATTTAACACCATCACCTCTAGTTGATGTTGTATTTAATCCTACATAAGCCGTAAAATATCTATATTGTGAATAATTTGTAAGATCATACACAACAGTTGAGTTCGCATGGGCAAAAATTCCCTTATTAAACGTATATGCTGCACCTTCTACTTTTACAGATAATGCAGTATTATC
>CAPBNZ010000132.1 GCA_948585895.1 uncultured Clostridia bacterium
TCTTCTATAATTATTATACTTAAAAAAAATAAAAAAGTCAACAATTTTATTGATTTTTTACTTAACGAACGAAATTCAAAACAAGAAATAATATTTAAAGAAAGTAGAGAACGGAAAAATATGAAAGATTTAAGATATGAAAAATTAGCAAATAATTTATTGACGTATTCAGTAAATATTCAAAAAGGAGAAAATATTTTAATAGAAATATTAGGAGAAGAAGCAATACCATTAGCAAAAGAAATTATAAAAAAGGCAGAAGAACTTGGAGCAAGACCATACTTTAATATTATAGATTATAAAGTATTAAAAGTGTTTTTGCAAAATGCGAATAAAGAACAAATAAAAATGTATGCAAAACATGATGAAAATAGAATGAAAGATATGGATGCTTATATAGGAATAAGAGCATCATCAAATACAGCCGAATTAAATGGAATATCAAAAGAAATTATGGAATTATATAATAAATATTATACATTACCAGTACATTTTGAAGCAAGGGTAAAACATACAAAATGGTGTATATTACGATATCCTAATAATTCAATAGCACAAATGAGTAAAATGAATACAGATGATTTTGAAGATTTTTACTTTAAAGTTTGTAATTTAGATTATGCAAAGATGTCAAAAGCAATGGATAATCTAAAAGAATTGATGAATAAAACAGATAAAGTACATATTTTAGGACAAGATACAGATTTATCTTTTAGTATAAAAGGAATACCAGCAGAAAAATATATGGGGACTTTTAATATACCAGATGGAGAAGTGGCAACAGCACCAATAAAAAATAGTGTAAATGGATATATAACATATAATACAGAAACAAGTTATAATGGAATAACATTTAATAATATAAGATTTGAGTTTAAAGATGGGAAAATAGTAAAAGCAATAGCAAATAAAGAAAAAGAATTAAATGAGATATTAGATACAGATGAAGGATCAAGATATATAGGAGAATTTGCAATAGGATTAAATCCATATATAGAAAAGCCAATAGGAGATACACTATTTGATGAAAAAATAAAAGGAAGTTTTCACTTTACACCAGGAGATAGCCTCGAAGAAAGTGATAATGGAAATAGGTCAAGTATTCATTGGGATATTGTTAATATACAAACACCAGAATATGGTGGAGGTGAAATATATTTTGATGATACCCTAATTAGAAAAGATGGAAGATTTGTGTTACCAGAATTAGAATGTTTAAATACAGAAAATCTAATATAAAATAAAAACATCTCAAAATACAAAAATGTAAATTGAGATGTTTTGTCTTTCTTATCCCCTTTTTTACGGGTTCGAATAAGAATGCTTTGGTGAACCGAACCGTTTTACAAACGTAAAAGGTTCAGTTACTAAATTACTTTCTATATCTTCAATCAAGTCAATAGTTAAAGATATTGGCTTGTTTCCAACATTACAGATTATAACTAATTCATTGTCATAAACCAGTATTGAGTTGACTAGCATATCAACTAGCACTTTTCTGTAACTATTGTCTAGTATATCACCATCTTGTAGTCTGGTCAAGAAAAATTTGATTTCTTTTTCAGAAAGTTTGAATATTTTTGCCATTTCTAGTAAAAATTGACTTTGTGTTTCTTCAAGTTCTTTTTCATTTTGTGTAATTCTTTGACTTATCATATCTATATGTTGTCCATTTTCTAATGCTTCCATTAAATTATCTATTTTCTTGTGAAGTTGTTTCTCTTTCTTTTCTAGGTTTTTAATCACTACATTAGAGTTATTTTCCTTTTGACAAGTATCATATATTTTCTTACTTATCTTTTCAATGTTCTTTTCCGTTAACAAAGATTTTAGTTTTCTTATTACTTTGTCTTCAATTATTTCTTTGGGTATAGTTCTATTCTTGCAACCCTTTTCATTTCTTTTAGTACATCTATAATATCTATATGTATTTGAACATTTAGAGTTTCCGTGATACCCCCACATAGTTGCTACCACACTTTCCACAGAATAGTTTTCCAGTTAGTAGGTATCTATCTTCTGCTTTTCTAATTCCCGGAGCATGTTTGTATTTTTCTCTAACCTCTTGAACTTTGTTAAAAGTTTCAATGTCAATTATAGCTGGTATCGTATTAGGAAATTCTTTTTCGCCAAAGGTATTTGTTCCTATGTATTTCTTATTTTTGAATAAGTTTTGTAGTGAATTTTTATTGAATTTGGTACCTTTTCCTGTCTTATACCCATTCTTGTTAAGAAAATCTATAATTTCTACAACTGGAATATCGTTTGCTCTCATTTTAAATATTGCTTGAACGATAGGTGCTGTATTTTCATCAATGACAAGTTTCTTTTTCTTGTAGTTTCCAAAGTCTTGTATTTCTAATTTATAGCCAAGTGGTGGTTTTCCACCGTTAAATTGTCCTCTCTCTGCATTTAGTAGCATATTTCTATTTACTTTCTGTGATAATTCAGCAGAGTAATATTCAGCCATACCTTCAAGCACACTTTCTACTAAAATTCCGAGAAGCGTCATCAGAAATATTTTCTTTTGCAGAAAGAACTTTAACACCATTCTTTTTTAGTTTAGCTTTATAATTAGCACTATCATAACGATTACGTGCAAATCTGTCTAATTGGTAAACTACTATTTTCTTGAAAATTCCTTTTGAACTATCTTCTATCATTTTCATAAACTGTGGTCGAGAATTACTATCTTTTCCACTAATACCTTCATCTACATACTCTCTAACAATATTATAATTATTGGCTCTTGCCCACTCTTCACAAATTTTCCTCTGAGCAGTTATTGAAGTTTCATTTTGACGTTTTTTTGAACTATAACGGTAATATGCACATATATCTTCCATTTTTCATTATCTCCTTTTCATATTTATTTTTTTAACATTAGTTTTAGATTCGTGTATGGTTCTCTTATTGACTCATACATTTTACTAATAAAATCTTGAGTAATTAAGTTATATTTTCTGTTAAGCTCTGTAAAATACTCACTGAATAACCAAGGTCTATATTCTTCTTTATGTTCATTGATATAATTTTTAATATCTTCTGGTTTAATAGCAAAGGCTAACATTTCAACTTGTTTGTCATCAAGTAAAAGTTCTTCCTCTAATAAATTAACTTCGCTCATAACACTAATTCACCTTCTTATTTTAGAAATTTTGTTTAATATTTAGCTTGAACTATATATTTAAGTAATAATACATAGTC
>CAPBNZ010000133.1 GCA_948585895.1 uncultured Clostridia bacterium
TATTATATTATATGAAAAGTTCTTTTTTACACTGCTACTCATTTTTTTCTCCTATTTAACCATTGTTTATATTGTTCTGAAAATTTGCATTTAAGAAAAGCAATTATCGTTTCCTTCCTTAGTGGCTTTAATCTTATCATATTTTCTAGTTCCTTATTTGCTTCTTTTTTCATGTTATTTATGATATATAATGGAATTAATTCTTTTGAAAAATTGTATTCTACCTTGTCACTTTTCTTCTTTGAATTTAGTTTATTATAATATTTTCTGCAATAGTTTCTCAAATTGATTCTACCTTCTATATTTTTAAGTTTTGTTCCACTAATTCCATTCCCATTATGTTCATAATAATAAACTAATTTCTCTTGTACACAATATATATTGTATCCATTGGCTAGTAATTTAAGTAATAGTATCGAATCTTGTTTACATGGTGTATCTTCAAATTTCCCAACAGAAACTAGTGCTTCTTTTGAACAAAACCATAAAGATGTTCCTGCTATACAATTCAACATTTGCTCATAGATTGGATTTCCTTCATAGTTTGCCTCATAACTTCCTATGATTTCCCCATTTACATTTTCTCTATAGCAATGACAATAAATTAAGCCTATTTTGTTTTGTTTATGTTCTAAATAGCATTTATATTGCTTTTCAATTTTTTCACTTGTATATTTATCATCATCATCTAAGAATGCAATAAATTTTCCCTTAGCATTATCAATACCAACATTTCTAGAAAGAGCCCCTCCTAGATTTTTTTGATTTTGAATATATTTTACATTTTTATATTTCTCTACAACTTTTCTTGTCTTTTCTCTTTCTTCTAATTTATTAGCATTATCATCAATAACAATAATTTCTATATTGGCATAAGTTTGATTTACTACACTTTTAATTGCTTCTTCAATTTTATCTGCTCTTCCATAAGTTGTTATTACAACACTTACTAACTCTTGTTCCATTTTTTCTTCTTTTATCAATTTCATTCTATCTATCTCTTTTATTGAATACTATATTTTTAGATTCTATACTTTATAATGGTTATTCTACAAATCCAATTCCATCCTCTAAATCTTTTTTCATTTTCTCTTTCATCTCTTGTGTTATGTTCTTATTTCTTAATGTATATTCCTCCTTATAAACTGGTCTATATTTCATTTTTTCTATGTTTTTTTCTATATATTCATCATAGCTAGATATAAATCTTAAAGGATTTCCTGCAACTACTGAATTTGACTTAACATCTTTACTAACTAATGAATTGGCTCCTATAATAACATTATCTCCTATTCTAACATTCGGTAATATTGTTACATTAGCACCTATAAATACATTGTTTCCTATCCTTACTTTCCCTATTTTTGTATAACCTAAAGCCAACTTTGTACTAGCATCATGTGCCAAAATATGTACTCTTGGTGCTAACGTAACATTATTTCCTATTTCTATAAGCCAACAATGTGAATCATCTATGATACAGCCTTTTTGAATATTATAATTTTTTCCTATTTTTAGCCCCTTGTTTATTAAATCTTCTATATTTTGTTCTTTTATGATTTTATTTCTTAGTTTTCTCATCAATTTTTTTACCATTACATTTACCTCTTTAAATACTTTAATATAATTGAAATTGGATACAAAATAACAAATAAATCCTTTCTCGAAAATTGATTAAAAGCATCTATAATTTTATTTTTTTTACACCAATTAATATATAAAACTGTCCATTTAATTTTTTTACTTATTGTAATACCGTATTTAACTCCTGAATTTAAGGCATATGCATATCCTATTGGATTATCATTCTTTATTCTTTCTGTATTACTTGTGTATCCATCCTCTAGGTATGTCCCATAATATAATTCATTTTTATCGATTAACATTTTATACTTATTATCAATTGGGTCAAATACTACATTTTCATAAATAAACTTTTCACCTTCTATCTGACAAAAAGGAAACTCTTTCAAAATGTTCGTTTTATATAGCCTCAATGTATCTCCTTTAAATTTATACTTTTCGTATAATTCAATTCCTGAAGCATACTCTATATTTTCAGGCATTTTTGTTCCTATACATTGTTTGGTTTTAGCATCATATCTATTTCCTATAATTCCACTTATATTTGGCATTGTAGAAATCTTATCTACCTCATTATTTAATATTTCTATTGCTTTTTCATTTAAATAATCATCTGAGTCTAAAATTAACATATATTCAGTATTACAATTCTGAACTGCTGTATTATGTGCTATATGCTTTCCAGCATTTTCTTGTTTTATGTATTTTATATTAATTATTTTTTCATTCCTCCATGTGTCTACCAGTTCTTCTGTATTATCGGTAGAACCATCGTCTACAATTAACCACATAAAGTCTTTTTGTGTTTGTTTTTTTAGACTGTCATAAGCTTGTCCTAATATATATGCTCGATTATAAATTGGTGTGAATATGGTTATCTTCATTGTCTTTCCCTCCATATTTTGTTATGATAAAATTTCCTAATGATATGTATAACCATATCGTTGGGTCATATATAAATGTTTTGGATAACATTAATTTCATTATGTTTGCAAGCATGAATATAAATAAAATTCGTATTTCCATATTGTCATTTGATAATTTATATAGTTTTACTCCTATTACTATGATATAAGCTAAAAAAATACTTCCCATAATTATGCCAAAAGTAGAATAAACATCTAAAAATAGATTATGTGGATAGTGTCCATATTTCTCTTGAAAATTTCCTATCCCCATTCCTAATAGAAAATGTTCATTTAATTCTGCTGTTGCTTCTTGATAAATATTATATCTTCCTCCCATAATACTCTCTACCTCATCACTGTCTAGTGTCGAATATAAGCTATTAATGGAATAAGAATTCACACCTAAATCCTCTACAATAAAGTTTAAAGCAAATTTAGCCAAACTATTCATATTGCATGCCAAAACAATAATAACGGTAATAAATATTATTTTTTTCTTTAATTCTTTTACATTCATAAAAATCATAGCAATAATAGCTACCGCTGCAATCAATATGGTTCCTCTATTACCATTAATAATAATAATAGGTATCGCAAGTATGCCACCTATCATTATTTTATGATGTTTATGATAATAGGCATATATTATCACATAAATTAAAGAATATATGGCATAAAATCCAAATGTCATATAATCTTCTATTAA
>CAPBNZ010000134.1 GCA_948585895.1 uncultured Clostridia bacterium
AATAAATTGGATGATTTTGCACCTAAAGTAAATAATGATAAACCATTTTTTCAAAAGACAGATTTTGAAGTAATTGAGGGAATACCAAAATATTTTGAACCAGATGAATTAAATAGAACAAGTGGTGGAATAGCAATAATTAGTAAATATACATTATCAATATTGGTGGAAAAACATTTAAAATATCCTGATTCAAATGGATGGACAGAAAAAGTTAATAATTCACACATATTTCAAAGGTGTCATTGTATTGCTTATAGATTGTCAGCAAAAAAGAATAATAAAAATAATATATTTATAGGAACAGACAGTTTAAATAAAAAAATTATGAATGATGTTGAAAATGAAGTAGAACAATATATAAGAGAAAATGAAAAAGATTATATAAGAATTTTATATAGAGCTACTCCAATATATAAAAATAAAAATCAAATACCAACAGGAATACTAATAGAAGCCAAAAGTTTAGATACAGAATTTACTTTATGTAGATTTTGCTACAACATTAAAGAAAAAGTCAAGTTTAGATATAGTGATGGAAGTATAACTAAAGACAATAGAGGTATTATAAAATATGTGAAAAAAGTTAAAACATCAATAGAAGAAAAGAGACAAGAAAGAACTAGAAATACGAATTTTGTAGTAAATTCGCAAACTAAAAAGTATCATATGGAAAACTGTAAAATATTAAATAATGCTGACCCTAAATACATAAAAGAAATAACAACTAAAGAAAAACATTTAATAGATAAAGGGTATTTTGCTTGTAAGGTATGTAATAATAACATTATTGAAATTTCAAAAGGTCAAAATGAACTTTTAAATGACCCTTTGAATTAAGTTTTAGAAGATACAAAAAATGGAAATTATAGATTAAAAAGTAATAGGAGGTTTATGTGAAAGAAAGTAATATAGTATTATACGAAACTGATGATGGAAAAATAAACATTGATGTTATATTAAAAGATGAAACGATTTGGCTTACACAAAAAAGTATGGCAGAATTATTTGATACTGGTATTGACAATATCAATGTGCATTTAAAGAATATTTATGATTCTAAAGAATTGGATAAGAACTCAACTATTGAAGAAAATTCAATAGTTCAAAAAGAAGGAAATCGTAATGTTAAAAGAAAAGTAATGTTTTACAATCTAGACATAATTATTGCTGTTGGTTATAGAGTAAATTCCAAAAAAGCTACTCAATTTAGAATATGGGCGACTAATGTATTAAAAGACTATATCATAAAAGGTTTTAAAATTGATAAAGAAAGAATGAAAAACGGCTCAAAATTTGGAAAAGATTATTATGATGAATTACTTGAAACAATTAAAGAAATTCGTTTAAGTGAAAGAAGAGTATATCAAAAAATAACAGACCTTTTTGAAGCAACTAGCATTGATTATAACAAAGATTCTGAAGAAGCCTATACATTTTTTAAAATTGTTCAAAATAAGCTACATTATGCGATAACAGGACATACTGCTGCAGAATTGATTTACGAAAGAGTGGATTCAAACAAAATGAATATGGGGCTTACTTCTTGGAAAAATTCTCCAAACGGAAAAATAATGAGATATGATATTAGTATTGCAAAAAACTACTTAAATGAAAGTGAAATAAAAAAATTAGAAAGTCTTACTATATTATTTTTAGACTATGCTGAAGATATGGCAAATGAACAACAACTAATGACAATGCAAAAGTGGATAGATGTAACAGATGATTTATTAAAATTTAGAAAAAAGAATTTACTTACACACTCTGGAAATATATCACATAAACAAGCTATTGAAAAAGCAAATAGTGAATATGAAAAATTTAGAGTTAAACAAGATCAAGCGTACATATCATCAATGGATGAATTATATAAGAAATATTTAGAAGAAAATAAAAAATGAAATATTGTTGAAAAAGTGCAACAAGTCGTTGCACAAGTATTTTAAATATATTAGAGGTATTAGAATTGAAAAAGATTATTAAAAATTCGATTAAATGTAATTTATGTGGAGATATTATAGTATCAAAACATACTCACGATAAAGTTAGTTGTAAATGTGGTACTTGCAGTGTTGATGGTGGAAATAGTTACCTCAAAAGAGGTTATATAAATTCTAATGATGATTTTACTGAATTAAGCGAGTATATAGAAATACAATAATAAAGATAAAAAAATTATAATTTGAAAGAGAGATAAGATATTATGGAAAATGAAATTTTAGAAAGGCTAATTGAAAATTATAAATTACCCGAAAATGAGCATCAAGCAATATTAAATGAACTAAAAGCAAGAATATTTTTTAATAAATCTTCTGAAAATAATCCATCTATTATGTTTGTTGTAGGTCAACCTGGATGTGGAAAAACAACATTTATACAAAATACAGATTTATCTAGTTATACAAATATTAATTCTGATGATTATCGTAGCCTTAGTAAATATTCTGATGAAATACTTGATACATATCCAACTTATTATACAAAATTCACAAATTTTGATGCACATTTGTGGGGAGATGAACTTTTTTCTTATGCAATGAGTAATGGTTACTCAGTTTTAAGAGAAAAGGCACCAGTTGATTATAGTTTATTTGAAACGATTAAAACAATTCCAAATAATTGTGATACACTTATAAACGTGGTAGTTACAGGAAATCTATCAAGTTTACTTGCAACAAGAGAAAGATATGAAAAAGGTATATTAAAAAGTAAAAATGCTAGATTATCAAACATTGAAGCACATAATAAATGTTATGAATTATTACCAGATTTTATTAAACAATGCTTATTATTAGGTGCAAGAGTAAATTATGTTGTACCAAGAAATAATGGCTTTAGAACTATTTCTGTTGGAAATGATTACTTAAGCTTATTAGAAAAACTTAGACAAGATAGTAATGACCAAGTTAGTGCTAATTATGTAACGAGAATGAGTAGTATAAAAAAAGCAATGGTGGTTAGAAATGCACCTCAAGAACAATTTGATGAACTTGAAAAAATTGCAAAAGTATATTATGAAGTAGTTAATAATAAGTGTTTTAGAAATAGTGAATCAAGAGAATTAGAAAGTGAAAGGTAAACTTTATTATTAAAATATATTTATAGTGAA
>CAPBNZ010000135.1 GCA_948585895.1 uncultured Clostridia bacterium
AGATGGTGTTTTTTTGCAATTTCTTTTTTTTTCGAAAAACTGTCGGGTATTAAGACATAAATAGAAGGAGGTTATATAATGATTGGATATAATGCAGAAGAAAAGAAAGTGGAAGAAGCAAGACAACAGCTTTACAGAGATTTTGCTTTACAATATAGTGAAATCCAAAAATCAGAATTATCAGAAAGTGAAAAACAAATTAGAATAAATGAACTAACTGAAAATACAAAAGGAGCAGAACAAGTATTAAGAAATACTAGAAGTTTATCAGAAATATCAAGCGAAGATAGAGAAAGTTTAGGAATAAAAGAAGTAGTTAATTCAGAAGTAGATGAAAATGTGGTTAATGCTTTAGTTTCAATATATGCAAAAAGAGCAAAAATATCAGATGAAAGAAATAGAAATATAGGTATATTAAGGGCTATGACTTTAGGAGAAGATGAAACATTAGAAAAAATAGACACAACTGCATTTGAAGAAGAATTAAGACAATATTTTACAAAACATTATTCTGATTTATTTGCTACAGGATATAATAACTTTCTTTCAGAAATAACAGGAATACCAGACAATATTGGAATTTTATACAATAAATATGGTGATTTAGCTCAAATGGCAATGAAATATGATATAGAGCCTGAAAAATTTAACTGTTTTGGATATGGAATTACAGTACAAGATGGTTTAGTAGCAGAAGAAGATTCTACATTAGGAAAAACTAATATATTCTATGCAACTCCAGATGGAATCAATAAAAGAATATTTGATTTGTATAGTGAGGTATTGTATAGAGGACAGGGAGCAGATGGTAGAGATTTCTTTTCGGATGGGACTAGAAAATTAAAAAATAATTATATTGCTTATGCAGAAAAAAATGGTATTGAGATTACAAATCCAGATGTTCTAGAAACAATAGAAATTGATATGGTAAAAGTACAAGGATTAGCTAGATATATAAATAGAGTTGTAAACAAAGAAGATAATGTAGAAAAAGGCGATTATACACAATTATTTCAAGATGATATTATAAAAAATTATTCAAAAATAATGAATTTACAATGGTATAATTTTGGAGATTTGAACTCTGTTAAGGGAATTGTAGGAGAATTTTCTTATATTGATGGTTTACATTTAAAACTAGATGAAGATAGTATAACTCGTCCAGATGATTTTAGACCAGATATAGCTTATGGAACACCAGAATTTGTTAAAGCAGAATACCAAAAAATAATGCAAGAAGTAGGAAGATTACACCAGACGAATGCTTTTATAGAAAAATACTTTGATGTAGAAAAAATTACAGCTAAAAAACAAGCATATAGAAGATATATACAAGAAAACGGAATAACTGGAGTAGATATATCAATTCCAAAAGCAAAAATAGACCATGAACGAACAGGAATGATAGCAGAGGCTATAATGAAACAATATGGAGAAAATTACGAAGACCCAGAAAATATGCAAAAAAGAATTTTAGCAAAACTTGAAGATAATTGGGCTGAAATTGTAACAGAAGCACAAGTAATGGATGTAAGTAAATTATTCGGCGAAGAATTAAAAGAAATGGGACACCAATTTACTGAAGAGCAATTATATGTTAAAGACGATTTTGTATATTTAGGAGACTTTTCTGGATTTACTTCTAATGTAATATACGCAACTCCAGAGGCATTAAGAGAAAACTTAGAGGCTTTAGATAGCAGAATTGCAAGTAGAGATTTGAATTTTGAGGATAAAAATGTTAGAGAGGGATTAGTAAAATACGCAGAAGAACATGAATTTAAGATGGATATACCATCAGTTGAGAGTGTAGAAAATAGAGGAAAAGCAGAGAGAGAAATGTTTTCTTTTGGAGGAGGTTTCGGTGGTGCAGGTTTTGGAATGTTTGGTACAAAATTTTTACCAGATGACCCAACTGCCAGAAAGAAAATAGAGTTAAATGATTCTATGTTTGATGCTATTTATAAAATGTCAGATGGTTTGCCAGGTGCGATAGTTGGTTTAACAGAACTTATAAAATCAGACGAGGCAGGATTTATGCTTTTACTAGGCTTAGATGATATGAATATTAGAGGCTCACAAATTTGGGAGGCATATAAATATTTATATAATGAAGATAGCAAAAAATTTGCAGAAGCTGTAAAAAACAGAGATAAGAAAATGGTACAGTTTATTAATGAAGAATTGGCTTCAGTAGGTGGAGAAAAGGCAGTTACAGGAGGTGCTTCTTTTGATAGAAATAAAACTCCAGATAAATATAGATTTACAGAGGAAGAAGTTGAGCAATTAAAAATACGAAGAGAAACAAGAATGCAAAAACAAAGAGAAGCAAGAGATAAAATGATTGCTAATAGTCCAGCTAAGAAGAAAAAATTAGGTCAAAAGAAAAGAGAAGTAAGAGAAGCTAAAAGAAAAGCATACAGAGAAAGATTGATTGCAATGGACAAAAAAAGTATTGGAGAACTAGATAAGGAATTAACAGACTTACAGACTAAAGAGCAACAAGCTAAAAAGTTATGTAAGCAATATGAAGAACAACTACCAGAGAAAAATGGGCAAGAATTGTAGGAGGTAAAAATGCTAGAGAAAATAAAAGAATTTTTTAGAAATATATTTGGAATAAATAACCAACAATATATAGAAGCTCCAAAAGAATATGTAGAGCCTATAAATAACATAGAATCACAAAACAATATTAATTTCAAAGATGAAATAGTTATAGCTAATGAGGAAGAAAAAAGAATTTTAAAATTACAAAAAGATTTTAAAGCAGGGTTAATTGAAGAAGATTTGTCAGAAGAAGATTTTAATTTATTAAGTAAATTATATGAAAGTCAAATTGAAAAAACGAAACAATCAATACAAACATATAAAAATAGAATTATATCTGTAAAATCCAAATTAGCACAGAACAATGGATAAATATCTAAAAGGCAAGTAATCTACTTGCCTTTTAAGATGATTTTTATCTCTCTAAATCCCACTCTTTTTCTAGTTTTTCCTCGTATTAAGACTATCGTAAAAGTTGTGTAAATTTAATAGAGCTTAAGAAATTTCCTTTCATTTTTTTAGAATATCCCTTTTTTGACCAAAAAAAGACCGTTTCTTTTGA
>CAPBNZ010000136.1 GCA_948585895.1 uncultured Clostridia bacterium
TCAGTATGGGGAAATCCAGAAGCATTGATGGTGTCATTTAATGCAACAAAAGTTGGATTAGAAAGAAGGGCAACATTGTTCAATGATCTACCAGTTGGAATAGATGAAAAACAAGTAGCAGGAGATAACCAAGCATTTATAGAAAACCTTGTGTATATGCTAGGTACTGGAAGCGGAAAATTAAGAGGTAGCAAAACAGGAGGTACACAGGCAATATCAAATTGGCGTAGTTTTATATTAACAACTGGCGAGGAGCCAATCAGTACAATGACCTCACAATCAGGAATTATAACTAGAGCATTAGAAATTACAGGAACACCATTTTATAGCACAGAAGAAGCGGCAAAAATGCACGAAATAAGTGAATCATACTATGGAACTGCAGGTAAGAAATTTGTAGAAGAATTAATATTGAGATATCCAAAAAGAAATGAGTTAAAAGAACGATACAAGGATATAGTTGCTAGATTAAAAGATGATACTCAAGACAAAATTAGTACACATATAACAGCAATAGCAGTAATTATCCTAGCAGATATATTACAAAGTGAATTATTATTCAATGAAACTGATACTGAAGAAAGAAGCTACCAAATGGGATTAGAATTACTAGACAACCTAACAACAGTAAAAGAGAGCGACATTGTGGAAAAGGCATATGATTATATTCATAGTTGGGTAATAAGTAATAAAAATTCATTTGACCTTGTAGATGTCAGGGGCATATCAGTAAATTCGTATGGATATGAGCGATATGGAATCATAGACAAAGGAAAATATTATATTCTACCACACATATTGCAAGGCGTATTAGAAAAACAAAAAATGAGTTATAGAAAAATTCTAAAAGGACTAGCAGATAGGGATTACATAGACAAAGATAATCAAGGTAGAAACTTGGTAACTAAAAGATGGGATGGACAAACACAAAGATTCATTGCTTTTAAAACAGATATGAGGGAATGTCCATTTGATTAAAAATAAGTGTGATGTGTAACACATGTGTAACGGTTTGTGTGACAGCGAAAAAGTTGGGGCTGTAATAATACATAAAATGTAACACAAATCACACATAAAATGTAATTTTACATATAGGAATAAAAAAATATAAAAATAGAAAATCATAAATTTTTTTTATTCTATATAGTATATGTTAAAAAAATGTGTGATGTGTGACAAAATGCTAAAAACATTGAAATATGAACGAAAAATGCGTCACACATTGTTACACCTGTTACACATAAGAAAGTGTAACAAAAATGGATGAAGAATTAGCGAAACTATTGGAACGAAAAGAAAAAGCAGATAAATTACCAGAAAAACAATTGGAAAAATGGAAACCAGAATATGAAAAATTGGTAAAAAGAATCATAGAACTAGAGAAAAAACAATTAGCATCATTTACACCTAAAAAGGCAAATGAGTTAATGGATTATATGGCACAATATGGTCCAGGAAATTTAAGTAGAAAGCAAATCGAATTTCTGAATGAAAATCCAGAACTAGACCAGAAATACGGAATGCAATTGTGCGAAATAGATAGAGTGTACAATGAAAAAAGGAGTATAACCGAACTCGAAATGGAAATCAAAAAATATGTCGAGATTTGGAAGGAGATAATTGAGAAATCAAAAGGGTAAATAAGTAGAAAAAGGATGAAATAATATGAAATTATTGAGCTTATTTACTCGGAATTGGTGCATTTGAAAAGGCACTAAGAAATTTGAATATCCCTTATGAGTTAGTAGGATTTAGTGAAATTGATAAATATGCTATAAAAAGTTATTGTGCAATACACAATGAATCCGAAGAATTAAATCTAGGAGATATTAGAGAAATACATTTTGTTAATGCAGAAAAGAAAATTGATATGATGACTTGGGGATTTCCTTGTCAGGATATATCAGTAGCAGGAAAACTAAAAGGCGTAGAAATAGGAACTAGAAGCGGACTATATTATGAAGGCATAAGAATACTAAAGGAAACTAAACCAAAATACTCGATTATAGAAAATGTAAAAAATCTAACAAGTAAGAGATTCAAGGAAACATTTGATATGATCCTAAAAGATTTGGAAGATGCAGGATACAATAACTATTGGAAGGTACTTAATGCCAAGAATTTTGGTGTACCACAAAATCGTGAAAGAGTCTTTATAATCAGCATTAGAAAAGACATAGATACAGGAACATTTGAATTTCCAACAGGGTTTGATAATGGGTTAAGATTAAAGGATATACTTGAAAATGAAGTAGATGAAAAGTATTTTCTATCAGAAAATATGATTAAAGGATTTATTGCAAAAGAACAAAATAATGGAGAAATTGCAAAAGTTGGAGAAATAACACCAAATAGCCAAGCAGGTCAAGTATATTCTCCAGATGGAATAAGTCCGACAATAATTGCAGGAACACATGGATATGCTAACGGAAATATTATAGAGGCAGGAGATTTGAATAACAAAGGCTGGTATAGGTCATCAAATAAAGTTTATTCAGACAAAGGAATAGCACCTACAGTAACAGCAATGCAAGGTGGAAATATAAAGCCAAAAGTTATGGTAGAAAGAATAGGTGGAATCTTTGATAAAGATGGAAAAAGACATCAAGCAGGAAGTGTGTATGAGAAAGAAGGAATCGCTCCACCATTAGATACAATGCAAGGTGGATATAGACAACCTATGATAAATGTAATAAACGCAACAAAAAAAGGATATGATACAGCAACAGAGGGAGATAGCATCAACATGAGTTTTCCATATTCAAATAAAAAAAGAGGTAGAGTAGGACATGGTGTAGCACAAACTTTAGATACTGGATGCAGA
>CAPBNZ010000137.1 GCA_948585895.1 uncultured Clostridia bacterium
AGCGTACAAGTTATGCACAAATATTAAATAAAATGTGGAAAATATTAGTAAAAGAGGTGAATCAAATGAAAAAATTCATGTCATTTGTAAGGCACACTACGATGTTTTTTCATGCAGACGGTGAAGAATTTGAAATCTATATGGAAAAGGATGTATTTCGGAAATATTAAGTACGCAGAATTAAGAAAAGGCATAAGAGGGCAAATACCTCTTTATTATAGCAATATTGATATTCACACCATTACACCTAAAAATAAATTTGCTAGATTAGGACTTATTTGGGTTTGGATTTCAGGCGAGATTCATTATTTTTTAAAAAGCAAATTCCGTCGTTAGTAATTGTTGCAGATACAACGTTGTTATTACGGATTTTAATGGCAATATATCCGTTATCACTTAACATTTTAACAATTTCCTTATACCTATTTATAAGTGATTGATCGCCTATTGGAAGTTCAACACTACCAAAAAGTCGAAATCTATTTAAGATTTCAAGTTCAAATTTATCCAATTATAATCACCACCTTTCAAAAGCATTATAGCATAGGTGGAAATAAATGTAAAAGAAGGTGAAACAAATGAGAAAAACTAAAAAGAAACTAAAAAAAATATTAACAAATATGCTGTTATACACAATCATGTATGGGATGTGGACAAGTATGGTAATTTACGGCGTTATGGCAGCAACTACGTTAAATTAAGAAAGGAAGAAAGAATATGATAATAGATAAAAATTATAAAAACATGAAAAGATTAAAGAATGGAAATTATTGCATCGAAGGGGATTTAAAAGTAGATGAAGATTTAGAAGTGAATCTGGACGATTGGCTAGAAGTACAAGGAAGCATTCAAGCAAAAGGAAAAATAGCATCTAAAAAAACAATTAAAGCAGGACATGGAATAAAAGCAGGACATGGAATAGAAGCAGGACATGGAATAGAAGCAGGACATGGAATAAAAGCAGGACATGGAATTGAAGCAGGATGGGGAATTGAAGCAGGAAATGGAATTGAAGCAGGATGGGGAATTGAAGCAGGATGGGGAATTGAAGCAGGATGGGGAATTGAAGCAGGAGATGGAATTGAAGCAAGAGATGGAATTGAAGCAGGAGATGGAATTGAAGCAGGAAATGGAATAAAAGCAGGAGATGAAATAAAAGCAGGACATGGAATAGAAGCAGGATGGGGAATTGAAGCAGGATGGGGAATTGAAGCAGGATTAAGTATTACAGCAAAATATATTAGTTCGAAATTAAGGATTTTTGCGGGATTAGCAATTTGGAAAAAAGTAAAAAAAGAAGATATGCAAATTAATGTAGAAGAAGTAAAAGATGGAGAAATCTGCTATGGGGAACTAAATATTATAAAGCAAATAAAACAATTAACAAAAAAAGAAGCAGAAGAGGAATTATCTAAAAAATACGATTGCGAAGTGAGAATTAATTAAATCTAACAAGAAAGGAGTAAAACGAGATGTTTATATTTAAAAGATTACATAACAAAATAGTAAAAGCAAAAGAAACTGAAATAAAAGAATTAAAAACCAAAGTAAATAAACAAGAAGAATCTATTAAAGAATTAAGAACAGAAATAGAAGATGAACACTTAGAAAATTACAGGCATCATAAAAAATTATTAGCAATAGAAAGAATTTTAAAAGAACAAGATTATAACAGTATAGATAATTTGAAAAATAAAATAAGAACTATTTTAGATAAAAAAGAACTAGACCGTCTTAGCAAACATATCTAGTTCAACAAAAAATACATAATATATGATTTCTCTAATATTATAGCAAATATTTTTAGAGAAATCAAGGAAGGAATTGGAAATGAATTTAGGAATAGTAAGAAAAATGGACGAATTAGGAAGGATAGTAATCCCAAAAGAAATTCGAGAAAAATATAATTTAGAGGAAGGGACAGAAATAGAAATCCTAGCAAAAGATGACAAAGTTATTTTGCGTAAATATAAAAACACATTTTGTCCAAAATGTTTAACAAGATGTGAACATGTAGATAGCTATTGTAGAAATTGCGGATTGAAATTCACAGAAGTAAAAATCCGCGACAAAAGGGCAAAAGATGGCAGAAATATAGGTGTAGTCATGATAGATGAAACAGATTTATTAAAAAACTAACAGGGAGTAGCAAAATGATAATTAAAGATTTAAGTAATAGCTTTAATCCATATCCAAAAAATCGGTCAAAAAGTTGAAATAAATTTAGAAAAAAATAAAAAAACAAAGAGTATTAAAAAAGCAACAAAGAAGAAACAAAAAAGCAAAGAAAAAATGGACAAAAAGGAATTAAAAATAGACTTTTGTATTATGCCCAAAAGCACGAAATATAGTATTACAAGAACTAGAAAATATAATGAAAGACACGAAGTGTTTTTTTCTAGAGCATATAGAAATAAAAGCATAAAAGACGGATTAATAGTATTTCTAACAGAAGAAGACCACAGAGGAACAAACGGAATACATGGAAAAAACGGTGATAAGCTTAATAGATTTTTAAAAAGAACAGCACAAAAGGCATGGATGAGCTATTATAACAAAACAGACGAAGATTTTATAAAAAAATATGGAAAAAATTATTTATTTAGACGCATGGACTTCATCAGAAGAAAGAGTAAATTTAGGAGATAAACATATTAATTTATTCTTTGCTCCATTAAAAGATGAATTAGATAGACCAGATGGTGTAATGGTAGTTATACAAGATATAACAGAGCATGTAAAACTAGACAATATGAGAAAAGAATTTGTGGCAGA
>CAPBNZ010000138.1:0-211 GCA_948585895.1 uncultured Clostridia bacterium
TTTCTGTTTTTTCTATATTTTCTAATGGTTTCTTTCCATGTTTTATCCTATCTTCATTGATTTCTTTAAGCATCTCTTCTTCATAGACTTTTTTTACAATTTCTACTTCAACATCTTTATACTTATTTTTTATTCGCATTAGCTTTTTGGTGTGTTCCATCTCCAAATACTGTTTCCAGATCTACAAAGCCATATTCTATTGCTTGATTTA
>CAPBNZ010000138.1:234-2673 GCA_948585895.1 uncultured Clostridia bacterium
TATCACTTCCCATTCTAACCATTTTTATTATCTCATATTTTCATCAAAAAAGCGAGATTTTGACAATGTTTTATCGGTTAGAATAAGAACATTTTTCTCGCTTTTTTTATTATACTATACTTTTTTATAAATGAAAAGACTGTTTCCTATATTTGTCAACAGTCTAAGAAAAAATAATGGTCTATTAGAACATTTCATACAAAACCGTATTCCTAAATGTTTTTTCTTTTTCATTCACACCTTTTACCTTCTGTAATTTAAAGTGATATTTTTGTCTATTTTTATTGATTTCACTTAAAAACAGAGTATACTGCCTTCCCTATAGAGAATCTTATTCATAAAGGTCTCAATAAATAACCAACAACTACACATTTCACTTTCAATATGCCATGTCTTCTACAATAAATCCCCTTTACATCTATACAAAAATAACCCCGATATTGAATGATCCATTAATGAAATAGAAACAGAAACTAACCTAAAGCGACATCTAATACCATCATGAGAGCAAATCCAAACAAGACCCCTATTGTCGCTAAATTTTTATTTTCTTTAATTGATTCAGGAAGTAATTCACGTGCGACTACTGTAATCATGGCTCCAGCAGCAAAAGCAAGTAAAAATGGTAAAATATTTCTTATAGCTAATACAAGTACAACTCCAAGAATTGCAGATATAGGCTCTACTAAAGCAGAGGCCTGCCCAATCATAAAGCTCTTAAATCTTGAAAATCCTTCATTTCGAAGTGGTAAAGAAACCGCCGCTCCTTCTGGAAAATTTTGAATACCAATACCAATAGCTAACATAGTAGCACCAATTACAGTCATTCCTTCAATTCCACTTGCAAGTCCACCAAACGCAACCCCAACCGCCATACCTTCTGGTATATTGTGAATTGTAATGGCAGAGACCAAAAGAATACTCCTCTTAAGCGAAGCTGCCTTGCTTGAATTTACTTTTTCCTTTAAAACTTTATCTAAAAAGGTATCCGATAATAGAACAAATAAACCACCCACAATAAATCCAAGCATCGGTAATAACCAAACTACATAATCAAGTTCCTCTGATAATTCAATAGCAGGGGCAAGCAATGACCAAAAAGATGCAGCTATCATAACACCAGCACTAAAACCTAGAATCGTATTTAAAAATTTACCGTTCATCGTTTTAAAAAAACAAACGACTAACGCTCCTAAGGCTGTAACTCCCCATGTAAATGTCGTAGCAATCAGTGCTTGAATGACTGGGTTTAATTCTGAAAACCAATCCATTCCTTTCACCTCACAATATATAATACGATAAAAGAAAAAAAGTGCTACTGAAATGCACTTTTCTAATTAAATTACAACACAACTTCTTAAAACAAATCAACCGTTTATCAAAACAATATTTCATTCTCTTTTTAGACTGTACTATATAATTCAAACTCCTCAGCAAATTTTTCTAAATCATCTATGATAAATAAATCGCTACTCCAATTCCCAGGCCATACTGCATACAGTTTTGTTATGCCTTGTTCTGCCTTTTTTAAAGCCTCTAAAACACCTTCCATATCTGATTTATTTTTATGCGAAATTCGTTTTAAATTTCCATTCCTATCTACTTCAAAATAACACATCGTTTTCATTCTATACGGAAAATCTTCAGTTTCACTTGCACTTCTTATCATATGACATCCTCCTACAAATTATTCATTAAAATTATAAATTTTTATAAAATCAGTTTCATTTCTTTACTCTTTCATTCTATCTAGATATACCAAGAAATTTTTCTCTTAACTCCTTCTATAATTTAGTATAGCAGAAATTATCTCCTTTTTCTATATTTAATAAATCAATATATTTCCTTTTTTATTCTTTTTTCAATTAATACGCTCATCGGTATATTTCCAAATGCTTTCTATAAACAAACACACATTTTTAAACAATTCTTTACGATTTATACAATAAGAAATGTTTCAATTCGAAAAGACATAGTTATATAGATGAAAAGAAAAGCATTCATTTCATCTATATAAGAGTATAACAAAATTTTTTAAGTAACTATTTATATATTCCTAAATGTTGTTATATCATTTATTTATAAGTGTTTATAGCATTTTTATTTTTGAAAGATTTTACATAAATTGTTATAATTGATTATATTTTTACTTTTAAAAGTAGTAAATTGGTAGTAAAATTTTTAAATTGATTTTGTTTGATATAAATAAGCATATAAAAAATCTACTATGCAAAATGACATAGTAGTAAATTTATCCGAGGACTAGTGGCATAGCCACTAAAGTCCTCGTCATAATAAGGGTAATACTATCCTTATTATGTAACATGAAGCATGTAGCAAATTTATTTTTGTTTTTTATTATGTTCTGTTTATAGTTACGTAGTCATAATAAAAATGACTTTTTTATTAAATTTCAATTTAATAATTTAATAATTTAAT
>CAPBNZ010000139.1 GCA_948585895.1 uncultured Clostridia bacterium
ACAAAAGGTATAACATTAATATCACTTGTGGTTACAATAATATTATTATTAATACTAGCAGGAATAAATATTTGAAATAACAATGGAGTAATGCCAGTACTTTCAGAGGTTGGCACTACTGCATTGTTACCCTTTTGTTACCCACCGAGTAAGTCGTAATAGGTTCTACTAAAAATTTTAATATTTTAGCTAAATACAAAAATTTTCAGATTATATAACAAATATCTTCAAAAGTATAAGAATTTATAAAATTTTATGTTATAATTGAAAAGTATTATAAATATCTAGGACATACTAAAAATAAGGTAGAAAAGGAGATGTTGAAATATGAATGAACCTATAGAAATAAAAAGTAGTAAAGAATATGAAGAACTTATCATAGCTATAGAAAATATAGTTTCAAGTTCAAAAAATAAAATTGCGAATACAATAAATGATACAATGGTTGAAACATATTGGAATATAGGAAAATATATTATTGAATTTGAACAAAAAGGAAACACAAAAGCGGAATATGGGAAACAGCTTTTAGTAAAACTTTCAAAAGATTTAAAATTACGTTTAGGAAAAGGATATAGTCGTTCAAATTTATATAATATGAGAAAAGTGTACGAGTTATATCCAATTTTCCAACCACTGGCTGGAAAATTAAGTTGGACTAATTTATGCGAAATACTAACAATAAGTGATGAATTGGAAAGAGATTTTTATATAGCAGAAGCAAGCAAAGAAAAATGGAGTAAAAGAACTTTAAGACGTCAGATAGAAAGTGGACTTTTTCTAAAATTAGCAGTTTCTAAAGATAAAAAAGAAATTTTAACATTGGCAAAAACAGGTCAAGAAATAAATGAACCAAAAGATATTATAAAAAGTATATATACACTAGATTTTTTAAATATAGAAGACAAAACAAATTATTCTGAAAGTCAATTAGAAGAAAAAATTATTGAAAAATTAGAAGATTTTTTACTTGAATTGGGAAAAGGATTTACATTTGTAGGGCGTCAATATCCTATACATATAGGCAATGACTTTTATCATGCTGATTTAGTATTCTACCATAGAATATTGAAATGTTTTGTTATTATTGATTTAAAGATTAACAAGGTAAAACATGAAGATATACGGACAAATGAATATGTATATGGGATATTTTGCCACAGAAGAAAACGAAATAGATGATAATCCTCCTATCGGAATAATTCTTACAAGGAATAATAATGAACTGGTTGTAGAATATGCAACGTATAATATGGATACAAATTTGTTTGTTTCAAAATATGAATTATATCTACCAAATAAAGAAGAACTAAAAAGAATTAGTTGACAAGATTATAAATGAAGATGATGACAATATTTAATTATTTGAGAGGCAGATATGATAATAAAAAATATTATAGAAAGTATAAGAAATAGATTATTTGTAAAAAGAAAAAAATTACTGGAAACTACAAGTAGTTATCAAATTACTGATTCATCTGTTTATGAAACCTCTCAAAATGATTTCTCCAAAAGAATAAGAGTTATAACAGATGATATGAATAGTAATATTAAGACTATAAATATTGAGAATATAGACTTAAAAAATTCATTTTTTCATTTTACATGTAGAAATAATTTGAGTAAAATAAACAATGAAGGATTAAAGGCTCAAGTAGGTGATGCCTCTAACATGAAAAGTGAAAAAAATCTAGAGTATATATGTCAAAAGGTAGCAAGGGTGTTATAGAAATAAAAAATGCTTTTATTTATGAATTTAAGAAATTAAGAATATGTGATATTCCTACAGAATACAGAAAATACTTTAATATACAAGATTATTCAAAAAGAGAACAAGTTACTAAAACAGATGTATATGATGCAATGGAAAAAAGATTTAAAGATGAAATATATTTTAAAATAGATGCTAGAGAAAATGGAGATTTTTCAATTGAAGAAAATTTTGAATTAGAGACTTCTGAAGAAAAAATGGTAGAGATTTAT
>CAPBNZ010000140.1 GCA_948585895.1 uncultured Clostridia bacterium
AGCGTACAAGTTATGCACAAATATTAAATAAAATGTGGAAAATATTAGTAAAAGAAGGTGAATCAAGTGAAGGATTTAATTAAAATTGAAACTGATGAAAATCAAGAACCAATAGTAAATGGAAGAGAATTGCATGAAGCATTGGGAATAAAAACAGAATATAAAAAATGGTTCGAAAGAATGAAAGAATATGGATTTTTAGAGAATGTAGATTTTACAAGGGTGACCCAAAAATGTCATACCCCTGGAGGAGAACAAGAAATGGTAAATCATGCCATCAAATTAGATATGGCAAAAGAAATAGCAATGATACAAAGAAACGAAAAAGGAAAAGAAGTAAGAAAATATTTTATACAAGTAGAAAAAGACTTTAACAGCCCAGAAAAAATAATGGCAAGAGCATTAAAAATAGCAGAAGGAAAGTTAAATGTATTGCAATTAGAAAATACACAACAAAAACAATTGATAGGAGAATTAAAACCAAAGGCAGATTATCTTGACCAAATATTACAAAGCAAAGCATTAGTGACTATAACGGCAATAGCAAAAGATTATGGAATGTCAGCAAAAGCATTCAATAAAAAATTACATGAATTAAAAGTACAATTTAAACAAGGACATCAATGGTTTTTATACAGTCATTATCATGATTGTGGTTATACGCATAGCGAGACAGTTGAATATAGGCACAAAGATGGAACAAAGGATGTGACTATGAATACAAAATGGACACAAAAAGGGAGATTGTTCTTGTATGAGTTGTTAAAGAGAAACAACATCGTTCCAGTAATAGAAAAATAAGTAAATTAGTACAAATTATACGAATAAAAATTAAGAAAGGAGTTGGTCTTATGAAGGTGGGAGATGTAAGAACGGAAAAACAGCAAATAATAATAAACCTCCCAAAAGAGTTGTTGGACAAACTCAAAAGAGAGGCGAGTGAAAAAGGCATTCCGTTAAATACATATATAACTATACTTCTTCAAGAGAAATAATACCATTTTCTTTTTCATATTTAGATAGATATTCTTTAACAATAAATTCTAATTGCTTGTTAATGGAACGACTTTCATTTTTAGAAACTTGTTTTAATTTATTAAAGATATCGTTATCAATTCGCATAATATATTGAGATTGCATAATAAACCTCCTTATAAAAGATATCAAAATTATATCACATTTATACAAAAGAAACAATGCTATAAAAATGATATCAAAAAGTAATAAATAAAAGGAGGGCATAAAATGGAAAAAGAACAAATGTTACTAAGAGTACCAGAAAAATTAAAAAAATCACTACAAGAAAAGGCAAAGGAACAAGGAATATCGTTAAATGCATTAATAACACAAACATTATGGCAACATTTTAAAGAAAACAAAAAGTAAAAGTAGATATTAAAATTGAAAGAAACTAAAAACAACTAATTAAAAAGAAGAGGAGGAAATATGGCAGATAAGACTAAGAGAAATGAATTGTTAACAACATTAGCAGATGTAAATGAATTAATTGAAAAGCTAGAAGGCAAAAGTCAGTACGAAAAAGAAGCAACTGACACAATAAATCAGTTGCTGTATGCTTACGATATTAAAGTTAAGATACTAAATTATATTTAATTCTTTTCCAATATGTAAGTTATTATCTGATTGAAATTCTAATTTATCAAAAACTTGAATATAAAAATCATGATTACAATTTTCTTGACACTTATCTAAAGTATTATAGATATTATCATATTCAGTGTTTTTAACATTATTACTATATATTGCAGTATATAGTGGAGTTAATAAAGCATAAGTAAAACGTACATTATCTTTATTAGAATTTGTAAAAAATACATTAGGGAAACTTTCCTCACTACTGATAAAAACACGAATATCCTTAACATTGT
>CAPBNZ010000141.1:0-231 GCA_948585895.1 uncultured Clostridia bacterium
TTCGCTCTCTATATGTAACTTTATATAAAGAAATCTATCAAATGCACATATAACAATAGGTACAAGAAAAGGCGTAAATCTAAAATGTCTAAGTTAAATCATTATTAAATATAATTTGATCTTTTATTATAAAATATTTTTACAAAATTTTCAATTACTGATATGTTAAAATCAAAAGATGGCGATTTTTTTGTTTCATATTGGTTAAGAAATAGAAATACTATTGAATTT
>CAPBNZ010000141.1:268-1682 GCA_948585895.1 uncultured Clostridia bacterium
ATAATCCTATTTTTAATTATGGCGAATTCGCCATAATTAAAAGTCAAGCAGGTTTAAATAGTTATAAAATTAGTGCAAAAAAAACGGATTGAAAAAATAAATGCAATTGGAATAATTTCAAAATCCAGAAAATATGGTGTCACTTATGCTCATAAAGATATTGATTTTGAATTTTGAATGTGGATTAGTCCAAAGTCTAAACTATTATTGATAAAAGAGTTTGAAAGATTAAAAGCAGAAGAGCAAAACAAATAGGTTGGAATGCTTAAAGTTCTTAAATTTTGCACCATTTTTTAATAATAAAATCAAGATTTTATTATTTTTCATTATAACTAACTTCAGTTTCTAATTTATCTTGTTGTTCTCTTTTGTTAAGTTCATCTAACTCCTCTGGGTTAAGGCTATTCATTAGACTTTGAATTTGTTGTGTTATATTATCTAATATGTCTCTATCACTACCTTCTTGTATTTCAAAATCTATTTGAGGCATTAGCTCGTTTTTCTCTTGCTTACTATCTTTAACTATTTGACTAACCATTGCATTAAATCCATCAATGCCATTACTTATAAGCTCACTTAGCAAATGATTAGTTTCTCCTTTTAATATAGGGTAAGAATCCATAAGACTAGTCATATCTTCTCTTTTTATACTGTTTGCAACTGATTTTACACTATTATTAGGATTTAATTTATCTCTAAAATCATTTTGCATTGTTGAATATTTATCTAATTGAGTTATATCCATTTTTGCCAATAACTCTCCTTTGATATCTTTATCTTTCCCAAATATTTCAAATGGAGTTCTCTCTATTGCAATCTTATAGGTATCTATTTCGTCTTCTAGTACCTGTCTTCTGTTTTCTATGCTTTTTATTTGCCTTCCTTCTTTTGTAATTCCTGGGATAAACCTTTCAAAAAACTTTCCGATTCTTCCAACAATTCCATGTCTTTCTGGAATACTAACAAGAGAGTTTTCTAATTCATCTAGCTCTTTTTGTTTTTCTTGTATTAGTGTAATATATTCCTTTACATACCAATCAATATCTGCTTGTACAGCTTCAACAGAATTGTCCATTTTACTCCATTTTTCATGGTTAAGTGTAGTGACTTGTCTTTGAAGTTATACAATCTGTTGAAATTTCTCTATTGCTTGTCTAACTCTTTCTATTATACCTTTTTGTTGCTTTAGATATAATAATCTATCTATATTAGAAGCATTTTGATTGCCTTCAAAATTTTTTACTACATTATTTTTATCTCCCATGTCTTACCTCCTTGTATTTATATTTTCTTAATTTTATGTTACTTTATTTTTTTGAAATAGTTTCACAATTATCTATTATTGTATAAATCTTAAAGCATTTGTTTGGTATTGTCAAGAGCTCTATATTTTTTTATTTTATAATTTATACTA
>CAPBNZ010000142.1:0-281 GCA_948585895.1 uncultured Clostridia bacterium
ACCATTTGTATCCAACATCTTGAATAACTACTTCTTCTCCATCTTTTCTTGTTACCCATCTTTTTTTATCAGCCTTTTTTACTTCCATTAGACATGCAGCACCAAAATATGGATCATCTTTTAAATCTACTTTTTTATATTCGCTATTATATATTTCTTTATTGTTTGCGTAGTCTGCATATTCTCTTTTTAATAACAACATATTTTATTTTCTCCTTCCGAAAATTGTGTCTTAACAATTTTGTGTTATTTATTCTTATTTTCTAGTGCTGCTTTTATTA
>CAPBNZ010000142.1:299-1345 GCA_948585895.1 uncultured Clostridia bacterium
GGTCTTGATTTAAATTCTGGGTGGAATTGTCCAGCTATAAAGAATGGGTGATTTTTATATTCAACAATTTCGACTAAGCTTCCATCTGGTGACGTTCCAGAGCATATTAATCCTTTTTCCTCTAAAGCTTCTTTATAGTCATTGTTGTACTCAAATCTATGTCTATGTCTTTCTTCAATATTTTCTTTATTGTATAATTCGTATGCTAAAGATCCTTTTTTAATTGTACATGGGTAACTTCCAAGTCTCATTGTTCCACCTTTTTTAGTTATTCCTTTTTGATTTTCCATTATATGTATTACTGGATTTTTAGTTGTATCGTTGAACTCTGCTGAATTTGCATCTGTTAATCCTAGTATATTTCTTGCGAATTCTACAACTGCCATTTGCATTCCTAAACAAATTCCTAAGAATGGTATATTATTTTCTCTTGCATATTTTATTGCAGTAATTTTTCCTTCTATTCCTCTGTTTCCAAATCCTCCTGGAACTAGGATTCCATTGTATTCTTTTAATATTTTTTCAACGTTTTTATTTGTGATTGTTTCTGAATCTATAAATCCAATTTTAACCTTAGCATTATTAACAAAGCCTCCATGTCTTAAACTTTCAACTACCGATAAATATGAGTCTTCTAACTTCATATATTTTCCTACTAAGGCTATTTTCACTTCATCTTTGCAGTTTTTTATTCTTTCTGTTAGTTCTTTCCAATCGCTATTGTTCTCAGTTTTGTCTAATTTTAATTTTTTGCAAACAGCTCTTGCCAAACCGTCTTCTTCTAATAATATTGGAACTTCGTATAATGTATCTGCTGTTAAATTTTCTATTACATTTTCTGGTCGAACATTACAGAATAATGCTATTTTATTTTTCATATCTTCTGGTATATGATCTTCTGCTCTTGCAACTAATATGTCTGGTTTTATACCAAAAGATTGTAGTTCTTTTACAGAGTGTTGTGTAGGTTTTGATTTAATTTCCTTTGACCCTGAAATATATGGTAACAAAGTTACATGGATATAACAAACATCGTCTATCTCTTT
>CAPBNZ010000142.1:1356-1591 GCA_948585895.1 uncultured Clostridia bacterium
ATAGCTACAACTAAAGCTTGTCCTTCCATATCTCCAATTGTTCCACCAAGTTCCGTTATTACTATATCTGTGTCTGTATTTTCAAACGAATATATTTTTTCTTTTATTTCATTTGTAATGTGGGGAATTACTTGTATTGTTCTACCTAAATATGTACCTTTTCTTTCTTTTTCAATAACACTTGAGTATATTTGTCCCATTGATACACTAGAATTTCTAGTTAAATTTTCATCTA
>CAPBNZ010000143.1 GCA_948585895.1 uncultured Clostridia bacterium
ACCATTAAGGAAACTTGCTTGTTGTATCTTCTTGTTGTTGTGTTTCAAATTCATTTAACCACTCATTTAGTAGGTTTTCTATATCTTCTGTCATAATCATTTCATCTTCACTTGCATAACAAGAGTGTAATTCTTGTAGATTTGCTTGTTGTTCACTTTGCATAATAGCACCTCCAATTTATATAATAATTTTGTTAATGTTCTGTTGTTTGTATGTATTAAGTTAAGTTTAGTTGATTTGTTCTAATGTACCCTAATATAATCAAGTAATTGTATAGGGTACATTAAAACTCAAATACTTAATCCTTCAATTCTTCTTGATGTTCTGTCCATACTTGGTATTCTAATAACTCTATATATACATCTTCTATTGAAGAGTCTAATTTTGATAATCTAGTGTCTAATTTTTGTATCATATCTATTGTATGGGTTCCAATAGTTTGCATAGAAGAGTCATATCCAATAGTATCTTGTATGTTGTATAGTATACTTTGTAACTCCAAAATAGATCTTTTTCTGTCTAATATGTACCATGTTAAATCTTCAACATTTCCATAACCTGCACTTATTGTTTTAAGTCTATTTTCAAAATCTTGCATTTCCTTTTCTATTTGTTCTCTTTGCCATCCTTCTTCTCCTATAATTGTCATTTTATTTCCTCCTTTAAATTTCTATTAAACTGCTGATATGTAGTCTTATTTACGATATATTCCTTGCCATTTTCATTTGTTTTTGTTATAATCTTACTATCAGCATAAACAAGTTTTGCTCCTCGTGTTATATCTTCTACTTCTTCTAGTGTAACTGTATGTCCTTTGTTTCTAACAATGCCCCTAGAAGTTGAAAATATTCGCTGATTTGTTTTATAATACTTGATTCTTTCACCTTTGAGTATTAACTTGTTCGCATTTTCATTTTGTATATCTTCATTTAGGCTTAGGTTAATGAAATGTGCTGTTAGGTATGCTCCAAGATTACTTACATTTTTAATGTCTTTTACCGTGCTAAAACCATTTTTCCAAGTTTCATTTAGTAGTGTCTTGTCTAATGGTAAATCTTCATTGTCTATATCTTTAACTAATACGTGTAGGTGTATTGAACCACTTGCTTGATACTCTGTAACACAGATATATTCTAAACTAGAAAAATGCTTTTTGATTTTTCTCCACCACTGACTAAAATCTCTATTCACTTGCTTGTAGTCATTTTGTAATTTGCCATATGTTAAAGTTATATGTTTCTCGTTGTTCCCAGCACAGAAATTGTAGTTTATTAGTCTACGTAATTGCTTGAAACTCTTTCTTAACTCATTTGGACTTTGATTTCTTGTTTTAGCTTTTTTATTGTATTTCTTGATTTCGCCAGTTCCCTTATCTAAATATTCTGTCTTTGATAGCCTAACAAACCTATTCAATGAAAATGGTGCTTTCTGCATACTTTCCACTTCTACAATGCCATTACCCTCAAATACCTTTATAACTTCTGCTTTATCTAATACTGCAAATGGTAATTTTTTAATTTTGATTTCATTGTTTTTAGTTTCCGTTTTTCTCACTCCTTTCTTGATTTGAATTGC
>CAPBNZ010000144.1:0-212 GCA_948585895.1 uncultured Clostridia bacterium
TTTTTTTGATACAAATTTTCTATTAGAAGGAGAACCTCTCCTGGCACTTGCACCCTAAAAATATTATCTCCATTAGTGTTAAGCATTACTTCCGCTTCCGCAACCTCAATAGTATCTAGTGAAAAATATTTCAGCATATCTTCATACTCATTATCTGTAAATCCTAAATTACTACAAAGTTCCCGATGATAATTTTTTGAAAAATCCCACTT
>CAPBNZ010000144.1:248-1395 GCA_948585895.1 uncultured Clostridia bacterium
AAAACTCCCCACTTATTTTTTTCAGAAGACATAGCTTCAAATGCCATCACGCAACAAAAATGTTCTGTTACTCTTTCGGCAATAACTCTTCCCACACCATTACGATACATTTTATCTAATTCTCTATATAAAATCTCCATAGAGTCTTTATAAGTATGATATGCACACTTTTCTTTTATCAGATTACACATTTTCTTCCGATTTAAATTCTTTAAAATATGCTCCCACTCTGTTCCTCCTTTTTCTTCTGTTAATTTGCTGATTATAGCATCTATAACCAGCTCATTAACCTCAAACATATCTACTTTTTCTTTTGAAGCAAACTCTTCAACCAAATGAAACAGCGGCTTTTCTGTAATAGTCAAGCCTTGCCCTTTCTTTTCATAAAGGTAAAAATCTTTTTTTACAGGTCTGATACATGGCTTAACATTCATCACCGTACTTTTAATGGTATATTCTATTCCCCATAAAGTAATAATTCCTGCTATACCTGCTCCTATCAAGCTCCCATAGAATCCAAGCCACCCGTTTTCATCGGCTAGAGTCGGAATCGGCACAAAAAGAAATAAATTTACCATAAATCCTAAAATAACTGTAACTATCAAGAGAACAACGTATTTCCCCCACAATCCCATTTTTTTCTTTGGTCTCTTTTTCATTATATATTTTCCCTTTCATTTATGGCAAAATCTTACCATAAAAGCTAAATTATAACAATCCCCCTCTCGTCATACACGCTGCCCGTGCTGATGCCACCGTTCCGTATCGCACGGTCTAATCCCATGATCGTAGCCACAGCGCCGTCAATCTTCTCCGTGGACTTCTCCTTGTCCGGCTTGATGTTCCCCGCCGGGTCGGTGCGGACGAAGATGTTATCCATCATCCACCGCAGGACGGGATGCCCGCCATGTGCGATGTTCTTCTCCAGCACCAGTTCCATCAGCCGCTTGGTGGGCGGCGACATATCCTTAAAGCCCTGCCCGAAGGGAACCACCGTAAAGCCAAGCCCCTCAAGGTTCTGCACCATCTGCACCGCGCCCCACCTGTCGAATGCAATCTCTTTGATATGAAATTTCTTTCCGAGGTCATCAATGAAATTCTCTATAAATCCATAGTGGATCACGTTCCCTTCCGTGGTCTGCAAATA
>CAPBNZ010000145.1 GCA_948585895.1 uncultured Clostridia bacterium
TTTTATTCAATTTATGTGTAATAAATTCATCAATCCCACCTATTATAAACAATACAATAAAAAATCCAATTAGTAATAATATTTGATTTCTTCTTTCTTCTTCTGGCAATTTACTTAAATAAAAGTAATAATCCATCCATAACATTTTTAATTCTTCCTTTCTTATTTTTTTATGACTGTATTTCAGTTATATTTTATATACCATATTTTAAGTATAATTTCAATAGATTTAAAAATAATATGAAAAGAGGTTATATTTATGGATAAATTTGTTATGAAAAAATCTACCGAAGCCAACATTTATAAAAGTATTAGGTTTCCTGTTGAAATAAATTCTCAAATCATCGAAATTGTTGACAAAGCTAATGAAGGATTGGATAAAAAAGAATATTCTTTTAATGGTTTCGTAGTATCTGCTTGTGAATTTGCATTAAAACATATGAAATAGTAGTTATAAGAGCAAATAAATTTGTTTGCTCTTATATTTCTAAATCCCATTCTTTTGTTCTTTTTTCTTTTTTTAGTTGCTTCTCTGGATCAATATACATATTAGTTTCTTTTTCAAATTCTCTAACTAATTCTTTAGATTCTCCAATACCAAATTTTTGACAAATCCAATCTATAAATTTTTCTACTGTCTCATAAAACTTATCTACTACTTTGTGCAAATGGTTATTTTCTTTTTCCAAACTTTTTATTTTACTTTTATATTTCCATTCCATATCAAATTCTTTTTCTTTATATTCTGCTTGAATATTTTCTACTTGATTGTGCAATTTTTCATTATCTGTAATTATTGAATCTCTTTCTTTTTGATATTTTTCTGCTTCTTCAATTATTTTAGTTTGTCTTGATAATTCTCTATGTAAATTCAAATTATCTTTGTATAAGTTTTGAATAACATCATCTTTTGGTTTTATGATTTCTTCTAAAATCTTTTCATCTCTTTTCTTTGACAATCTATTAATATTAATATCATCAATGTTTGGAACATTAGGCAATTCTAATTTTATATTTTTCAAAGTTTCTTTTGTTTTTTCAAAATTAGTTATTTCTTTATATTCTTTCAACTCTAAATGTTCTCTTCCAGTTTCTTCTTTTGGTAAACCTCTTTCTAATTTAAACCTATTTGATACCATATAATCGTAAAAAGCATTTTGAAGTTGTCTATAGCTGTCTTTGGCTTTCCAAAATTCGCTACAAGCTAGTTTATCAATATCATTTCCTTTTTTATCTTTTGTATGAACAACAGGTAAAAAAATTAAGTGCATATGTGGACTTTGCTCATCCATATGCACTTTTGCAGATAATATATATTGTTCTCCTAAATTTTTATATTCACTTACGAATTTATATGCTGTTTCAAAATATCTTTTTGTTTCTTC
>CAPBNZ010000146.1:0-506 GCA_948585895.1 uncultured Clostridia bacterium
AAAGAAGGCGCGAACATAGTTATCACGGGTCGTAACGTGAAAAAGCTCGAGGACGCAAAAGCGGAACTCGAGAGTAAGTACGGCGTTAAGGTATTGATAATGCAAGCTGATATACGCGCGGGCGCGGACAACCTTGCAATTGCCGAGAGCGTCGCGCAGGCGGCGGTCAAGGCGTTCGGCGGATTACAAGTGCTCGTCAACAACGCGCAAGCGTCGGCGTCGGGAGTAACGCTCGCCGATCACAGTATCGAACAGTTCGATCTCGCTCTGTATTCCACGTTCTGTTATATGAAAGCTTGCTATCCGTATCTCAAAGAGAGCAAAGGCTCGGTCATCAACTTCGCATCGGGCGCAGGGCTGTTCGGAAACTACGGGCAAAGTTCGTACGCCGCCGCAAAAGAGGGCATACGCGGGCTTTCTCGCGCCGCCGCCACCGAATGGGGCAAGGACGGTATCAATGTAAACGTTATATGTCCGCTCGCATGGACGGCGCAGCTTGAGCAGTT
>CAPBNZ010000146.1:571-1110 GCA_948585895.1 uncultured Clostridia bacterium
CAGCGAGCTTGAAATAGGCAGAGTGTGCGTGCAGATAGCCGCGCCCGATTTTAAGTATATGTCGGGCGAGACCATTACGCTTGAGGGCGGCATGGGCTTGAGACCGTAAAGAATAATTAAGAATTTTGAATAAAGAATTATTCGGCGGCTTCGCCGCATTAAAGTTAAGATTCTTCGGCACGCAGAAAACGCTCGGAATGACAAAATAGAATGTGCAAAACCATACAAATATATTTTGTCGTTCCGAACGAGCGCATAAGCGCGAAGTGAAGAAACGACTTAGAAAAAATAAAAGATAATAAAGCAATAAAAAAATCAGGCGTTGCCTGCTACATAAAGGAAATAATATGAACAACATCGAAACGGAAATACTTGCTTTGCTCAAGCATGATTGCAGGCTTACCGCGGACAAGATCGCCAAAGCCGTAGGCAGCGACGAGAACACCGTAAAAAAGACTGTCGCAGACCTTGAAAAACGCGGTGTGATTTTGGGTTATTCCGCGCTTACGGACGAGCACGCGCTCGGCGGAGACACGGTG
>CAPBNZ010000147.1 GCA_948585895.1 uncultured Clostridia bacterium
GAGTTATTATGAACAACAAAAAAATAACAGATAAATAAATATCTGTTATTTCATGGCTCTCCGTGTTGGACTCGAACCAACGACCTATCGGTTAACAGCCGAGCGCTCTACCAACTGAGCTAACGGAGAATATTTAAACCTGGCGACAACCTATTTTCTCAGCAGGGTAACCCACAAATATCTTCGGCACATTGGAGCTTGACTTCTGTGTTCGGAATGGGAACAGGTATTTCCTCCATGTAATCATCACCAGAAATGTTTAGTATACTTTCATAATGCTTCTTGCATTACTTCTATACACTCAAAAATATATAGAGAAAGTTTTTTGTTCGTAAACTTCTTTCAACTCTTCCATTCATATATATTAACTTTTCAGCTAACTTAATATTAGTGGTTAAGCCCTCGATTTATTAGTATTGGTCAGCTTAATATATTACTGCACTTACACCTCCAACCTATCTACCACGTAGTCTACATGGAATCTTACTATCTTACGATATGAGATATCTTATCTTGAGGTGGGCTTCACACTTAGATGCTTTCAGCGTTTATCCCATCCATACTTAGCTACTCAGCCGTGCCACTGGTGTGACAACTGATACACCATCGGTATGTCCATCCTGGTCCTCTCGTACTAAGGTCAACTCCCCTCAAATATCCTGCGCCTGCGACAGATAAG